>JAYVAI010000312.1:0-3634 GCA_043751075.1 Cyclobacteriaceae bacterium
GGAACCATTAGTTTGTTTTAATTGATCGCTGCTGGGAATTCCATTCGGCCTGATCAAATCAGCATAACCATTCGCAATGGCTTATTCCCACACCACGCATCTTTTTTTAATTTACCCACCTTCCAATCCCAAACTCTCCTTACCTTCGCGCAGGCAATAACAAATGACGCGCACCGTTTCCATCCTTCTCTTGTTCGCTTACCTTACCTCCTTCACCGAGTTCAGTGAGGTGCTGCGGCTGCCGTTGCTCATTCAGCATTACACGGAACATAAAAGCCAGGTGAACGATATGTCCTTCACAGAATTTTTGGCCATGCACTACGAAACAGATGTGGCGCATGATGATCAAGACCACGAACTCCCTTTCAAAGATTGCAGCCACTCGTTGTGTTGTTCATCGGTGGTAATGCCTGCTCAAAAAATTTCCTTGAGCGTTAATGCCGTTGCCGTCAACCAAATTCACACGTCCTTCTATTTGCTCCACGAGCCTGAACTTCTTTCGGGCGATATTTTCCAACCACCTAAGGTCAGTTGTTAAAAAGTTGACAAAGGGCAAAGGCAGTTGACAATTCCGACTTGCAATTTCGCAATCCATTGTTTGTTTAGCTTTTGCGATTGCTCTTTTTCATAGAACAAAATTCCCTACTACTCATCATTTTGTCAATTGCCTTTTGTCAATTGTCAATTATTATTAACTAAAACATCATGCTCAACTCTATCATCCGCCTCTCCATTCAAAATAAATTTATCGTGGGCCTGTTTACGGTTGCCCTCATTGCATGGGGCAGTTATTCGTTTACCAAGTTGCCCATTGATGCTGTGCCTGATATCACCAATAACCAAGTGTTGGTGATTACATCTGTTCCGTCATTGGGTGCGGCCGATATTGAGCGGCTCATCACGTTCCCCATCGAGCAGGCAAACAGCAACATCCCCGGCATTATTGAGCTGCGGAGTTTTTCGCGCTTTGGCCTCTCGCTCGTCACCATTGTGTTTGACGATGATACCGATGTGTATTGGGCACGGCAGCAGGTGACGGAGCGGCTCACGATTGTGAAAGAACAAATACCACAGGGCATGGGTGTGCCTGTGCTCGCGCCTGTCACTACGGGCCTTGGCGAAATTTATCAATATATGGTGAAGGCCAAGAAAGGATATGAAGATAAATATGACATCGTGGAGTTGCGCACCATTCAAGATTGGATTGTGCGCAGGCAATTGTTGGGCGTGCCTGGCGTGGCCGATGTGAGCAGCTTTGGTGGCAAGCTGAAGCAATATGAAATTGCGGTGGACCCCAACAAGTTGAAATCGTTTAGCCTCTCCATCACCGATGTGTTCCATGCCCTTGAAAGCAACAACCAAAACACGGGTGGCGCTTACATCGAAAAACTTTCCACTGTGCTGTACATACGCACCGAGGGGTTGATAGACAACCTCGAAGACATTGCTTCCATATCGGTGAAGACTACGGCCAACGGCACACCACTGTTCATCAAAGATGTGGCCGAGGTGCGCATGGGCCACGCCATACGCTACGGTGCCATGACCTACAATGGCGAAGGCGAAGTGGCGGGCGCCATCGTGATGATGCTGAAGGGTGCCAACAGCAGTCAGGTGATCGAAGATGTAAAAGAGCGAATTGAAAAAATTAAAAAGACCTTGCCCGAAGGCGTGGAGATAGAGCCCTTCCTCGACCGCACCAAAATGGTGAACAACGCCATCGGCACCGTTACCACCAACTTAATGGAAGGGGCACTCATTGTAGTGTTTGTGCTTGTGCTTTTTCTTGGCAATTTCCGTGCGGGCATTTTAGTGGCTTCAGTCATTCCGCTCTCGTTGCTTTTTGCGGTGAGCATGATGAATTTATTTGGCGTGAGCGGCAATCTGATGAGCCTCGGTGCATTGGATTTTGGATTGATTGTGGATGGCGCGGTTATTATCGTGGAGGCTGTGATGCACCAACTCGCGCACGGCAAAAATATAAACTCCTTTGGCAGGCTCACGCAAAATCAAATGGATGAAGAAGTAAACCACTCTGCGGGCCGCATGATGAACAGTGCTGTGTTCGGCCAAATAATAATCCTGATTGTATATCTGCCCATCTTCACGCTCGAAGGCATTGAAGGAAAAATGTTCAAGCCGATGGCGCAGACGGTTGCGTTTGCCTTGCTCGGTGCGTTCATCTTGTCGCTCACCTACATCCCGATGATGAGCGCATTTTTTCTCACCAAAAAAACAACACACACCAAAAATATTTCCGACAGGATGATGGAAAAATTGGAACAGATTTATCAACCTGCCCTCGAAAAAATATTGAACTTTCCGAAAATCATTGTGCTGTCCGCGCTTGCACTTTTTGTGGGCGCCTTGATTACGCTTACGTTTCTTGGGGGCGAATTTATTCCCGCGCTCGAAGAAGGCGACTTTGCGGTGGACACCCGCGTGCTGCCTGGCAGCAACCTCACCGTGTCAGTGAACGCTACTTTGCAAGCCGAAAAAATATTGCTCACGTTCCCTGAAGTAATAAAAGTGGTAGGCAAAACAGGGAGCGGTGAAGTGCCCACCGACCCCATGCCCATAGAAGCTAGCGACTTGATGGTAATATTAAAAGACAAGAGCGAATGGACTACGGCCGAGACCTTCGATGAACTTGCCGCGATAATGGCCGAGGCCGTGGCGGTGTTGCCTGGCGTAACGTTTGGATTTCAATATCCCGTGCAGATGCGCTTCAACGAATTGATGACGGGCGCGCGACAAGATGTGGTGTGCAAAATATTTGGCGAGAACTTGGACACGCTTACTTTTTATGCCAATCAATTGGGCAACATTGTGAGCACTGTGGAAGGCAGCACCGACTTATATATAGAGCCGGTAGTGGGCATGCCGCAGATTGTAATTGAATACAACCGTGCCGCCATAGCGCAATACGGTTTGAACATTTCCGACATCAACCGAATAGTGAATACCGCTTTCGCAGGACAGAGCACGGGGCAGGTGTATGAAGATGAAAAGCGTTTTGATTTGGTGGTGCGCCTCGCGGGCGAGCAGCGAAAAGATTTGAGCGATGTGCAAAGTTTATTGATACCCACGCCCCACGGAGACCAAGTGCCGCTGCACCAATTGGCCGAAGTAGAAATAAAAGAAGGCCCCAACCAAATACAACGCGAAGATGCCAAGCGCAGGATAATGGTGGGCTTCAATGTGCGTGGCCGCGATGTACAGACGATCGTCACAGAACTTCAACAGAAAGTTGATGCGCAGCTAAAATTTCCCTCCGGCTATTATGTAACGTATGGCGGAGCCTTTGAAAATCTTAATGCCGCCAAACAACGATTGAGCATTGCGGTGCCCGTTTCGCTGGCGCTGATATTTCTAATGTTATACTTCGCTTTTAATTCCGTCAAACATAGTTTACTCATTTACTCCGCTATTCCTCTTTCTGCCATTGGTGGAGTATTCGCTCTTGCCATTCGTGGGTTGCCTTTCAGTATAAGCGCTGGCGTTGGCTTCATTGCACTCTTTGGCGTAGCCGTGCTAAACGGTATTGTATTAGTTGCCGAGTTCAATCGACTGAAAGCGGATGGACATCCTGACTTAAAAAATATTGTAATTGCCGGAACAAAAATCAGACTGC
>JAYVAI010000313.1:0-3628 GCA_043751075.1 Cyclobacteriaceae bacterium
CAGGGTAACCCGAAAGCCCTGCAACTCCGAGCAGAAGGAAGAGATGGGCACCACGCAAATTCCTTTCGCGCCAAGCAGATAATAGACAAAACGTTTGTCGAGCGGCATTTCCTCGGCTGTCCACGTCTCCACCAACTGTCTGATTTTTGGATCTTGGATTTTCAATGTTTGATGTTGCGTCAATGCGCCATCGCGGAAGATGATGGTATTATAAAACGCACCGAAGGTTTCATTGAAGGTTAGTTGCGGAACGGTTTTAAAAATATCCGAAATAATTTTGCTACGATTTCCAATGTTGCGATTGGTTTCCTCGCGATAGATTTTAAATCGCAGATCGCCCAAAATTTTTGGGATGGCCAGCTGCGGAAGTTTAGTGGAACACACTTCAATCATTTTTGCATTATCAATGGCCTGGCATAAGCGATTGAAATCTTCGTCCTTCTCTCGGTTGTAATATTCCATCCATCCGCAGCGTGCACCCGGCCACGGCAGTTCTTTCGAAATCCCTTTCATAGAAATGCCGGGGATATCTTCAATGACTTCGGCCAGTGCATACGCCCTCGCCCCGTTGTAGGTGATGTTCAAATAAATTTCATCACAAATCAAAAAGAGTTTAAACTCACGGGCAATCTCCACAATCTTTTTCAAGGTCAGGTACGGATAGACCATGCCCGTAGGGTTGTCGGGGTTGATGATCAAAATGCCTACCACATTCGGATTATATTTTACTTTATTATAGAGATCGTTCAGATCGGGATACCATTTGTTGTTGGGATCAAGTTTGTAGGTGAGTGGCTCATGGCTTGCGTGCGCTGCCTCTGCGCTGGAGTGCGTAGAGTAAGCTGGCGAGGGGCCAATGATGCGCGAAGTGGGCGTGATGTATTGATACACTTTGGCAATGGCATCGCCAAGGCCGTTGAAAAAGCAAATGTCTTCCGGACTGATCTGTGCGCCTTTCCGAAAATTATTCTGTTCCGCTAAAAATTTTCTAGTATCCAAAATCCCTTTTGAAGGACAGTAGCTATACGTTTCGTTTTGCAGAACCAAATCGGCAATGATTTGTTTGATCCAGGAAGGAAGCAAATGATTTTTTTGGATCGGATCACCAATGTTTTCCCAACAGATTTCCTGTCCCAGGTTTTTTATCTGTTCTGCTTTCTTTACGATTTCACGGATTTCGTAACTGAGCTCTTTGGCTCCTTCGCTTAATAATTGCTGACGCATGTTTTAGGCATTAGGCACTAGACATTGGGCATTAAACGCGAAAGTAAAGTGTAGTTGTGTAGATAACAAACACAGATCACATCGCACTGGCTTCATTTGGTAACAAGGCCCGAACCAATAAAAACAATTCCATTCTTTTTCATCTCTGCTATGGCCCGGTCTTCATCGCCTTTCTGCACGTTCACCCCGCGCACGGCATCATCAATCACAAATACATTGAATCCATTTTTGTGGGCATCCAGCGCGGAGGCCAATACGCAATAGTCGGTGGCTAAGCCGCACAGATATAAATCCGTGACCTGCTGGTGGTGCAAAAACTGTGTGAGGTCAATATTGGTTGCCTCAAAAGCAGAATACCCATCGTCATTGTTGCTGGTGCCTTTCAAAAAAACGCTCTGAATTTTTTCAGCATTCAACTGCGGATGGAAGGCCGCACCGTATGTATTTTGGATGCAATGCTTGGGCCACTTGTCAAAGTGTTTGGTGGTTTCCGGATGCCAGTCTTTGGAAGCGACAATCAGCTCAAAGTGGTGCATGAGTGCGTTGATCACGGGTGCCACCTTTTCGCCATCGGGCACGGCCAGGGTGCCCCCCGTACAAAAATCATTTTGTACGTCAACAATTAACAGTGCTTTCATCGTCAACGTGATTTAGAACTTTGAAAATTTAATTTGGAGCTTACCAATTCATCGCGCAACTTCAACAAGGCGGCACTGAACCCAACTTTATAAATGTGTGGATTTTCAAAGCGCTTGTGCTCATCTGGCAAAAGGGCCAGCCGACTTTGCGCATAAGCTGCTATCGTGTAGGGCGATTGCTTTTCGATCATCACCTTGCCTTTGTCCATCACACAGTTCAAAAGCAATTCATTTTTCAGATTTTTTAATGCAAGCCTCTTGTTGGATTGATGTGGATGTATCATCTGATCGATATCATCCTCACCTACCCCAACAACAGCATCGGCATAAAATTTATTCTCGCCATTAAAGTACCGGTATATTTTTTTTACATCCGGTATCAGAACCTTTTCAATGTTATCCGAAATTTTAATCCGTGGCTGCCCATCGTACATGGAAAGTTTGTAAACGCCATCGAGCGCGGCATCCTCCTTGCCAACCACCAAATTAGTGCCCACACCAAAAACATCAATCTGCGCACCTTGCTCCAGCAAGCTTTTTATGATGTGCTCGTCTAGTTGATTGGACGCAACGATTTTTACATTGGGAAGGCTGGCATTGTCCAACATAGCCCGCGCCCGTTTGCTCAAATAAGCAAGGTCGCCACTATCGAGGCGGATTCCCTTTAAGTGATGGCCTTCTCTTTCCATTTCATGTGCTACGCTGATTGCGTTGGGCACACCCGAGTTCAACGTGTCGTATGTATCCACCAAAAAGGTGCTGCTGTCAGGAAAAATTTTCGCGTAGCTGCGAAAGGATTCCAGTTCATCGCCAAAACTTTCTACCCACGAATGCGCCATGGTGCCCGATGGCTTCAACCCAAATGTGAACGCGCTATAAACATTGGATGTTGATTCTGCGCCTCCAATAATGGCGGCCCTGCTTGCATGAATCCCACCTAACCCTTGCGCCCGCCTCAGGCCAAAATCTATAACCTCGCGGCTGCCTGCAGCATATTTCAAGCGGCTTGCTTTGGTTGCAATCAGTGATTCAAAATTTAAAATGTTGAGTGCGAGTGTTTCAATAATTTGGGTTTCGAGAAGGGTTCCCTCCACGCGCATGATGGGTTCGTTGGGAAAAATGATTTCACCTTCTGTGGCCGAATACAGGGAACCCTTAAACCGAAATTGCCCCAGGTATGAGAGGAAGTCGCGGTTGAATCCTTGCTCCTTCAAATAATCCAATTCCTCTTTTTGAAATTCGAAACTTTGCAGGATTTCTAATAAATCATAAAGGCCCGCAAAAACCACGTACCCGCCTTTGAACGGGAGCCTACGAAAGAAATAATCGAAGCACGCTTTCTTTTCCGACATTCCCGTAAGGAAATAACCCTGCGCCATAGTCAGTTCATAATAATCGGTATAGAGTGCCGCGTGTGGATTGGATGACATCATTTTTAAAATTAGTTAAATTAGTTTGAGGGCTTACGCATAAACTTTAAATTTTCTCACACATAGGCGCAAAGCCCACAAAGAAATACGGAAAGACTTAGTGAGTAACTCTGGTAGTTTGGAGTCTGTCCATAAAGTCAAAATTTCAAGCAAGGGCGCAAAGGTCTGAACAACGCAATTCATTGCGCCATGGCGAACTTTGCGCAACATACACATGGAAGAAACCGACTGTATGGAAACACTAGTGTCACGTCACGCATAATATGACGTAATATAAATTTTATATCTTTGTCAAAAAACTATGGCAAAGTATAAAGTTACCTTAACAAAAATAGA
>JAYVAI010000314.1:0-3625 GCA_043751075.1 Cyclobacteriaceae bacterium
AGGTGAAAGCCCTGAAAGGGCGGTGATAATTAACGCAGGGTGAAGCCCTGCGTTTGCTGAATGCTAATCATGCCATAAGCCCTGAAAGGGCGTGATCTACTCTGATTGATTCCGCCCTTTCAGGGCTTGATACATATCTTCACTTTAAAACGCAGGGCTGCACCCTGCGTTACTTGATAGCACCCTTTCAGGGCTTGTAGTATTCTTGAGGCGCACAACTCTTATTTCGATAATGTTAATACGCAAATCTAGAACATGACAAAGTAGGATTAATTAACTCAGCTTCATGTCTCACAACAAAAACGGCCTCGCCCTCATTTTACTTCTAACGCTTTCGCTCATCTGGGGCACCTCGTTTATATTGATCAAGCAGGGCTTAAAAGTTTTTTCACCCGATGTGCTGGGGGCATTGCGCGTAACAGCCGCAGCCATTTTTTTGTTGCCGTTGGCGTTGCCACGATTAAAAGAACTGAAACCCGGTGACCCTTTCAAATTGTTTATGTCGGGGCTGATGGGCATATTTATTCCTGCATTTCTTTTTGCTTTTGCACAAACAAAACTGAACAGCTCCTTAGCGGGGATATTGAACACACTCTCACCCTTGTGGACGATGATCATTGGCGCCATATTTTTTACACAGCGCTTTCGCGGATATGCGATCATCGGTATCATCATTTCCTTTTTTGGTGCTGTGCTGTTGGCGTTGTCGCGGTCGGGTGGAACCATCACCGGTTTCAATGTGTATGCATTGCTGATTGTGGCAGCGTGTGCATTGTACGGTGCAAACCTCAATTGGGTAAAATTCAAAATCCAGGATCTGGGGTCGATCACGATCACCAGTGTGTCGCTCCTTTTTATTGGGCCATTGGCTGCGCTGTATCTTTTTTGTGCAACCGATTTTACCGTTGTGCTCACTACCAATGCAGACGCGTGGAAGGCATTTGGGTTTATCGTGCTGTTGGCTTTGATGAGCACGGCCGTAGCAGGTTTGCTGTTCAATAAACTGTTGCGGATATCATCTCCCCTCTATACAAGTTCAGTCACTTACATCATGCCCATAGTGGCCGTTATGTGGGGAGTGATTGATGGCGAACAATTATTGATGGGTCATTTCATCGGCATGGCCGCCATATTGGGTGGTGTTTATTTGGCGAATAGAAAATAGCCGCTTATCCCTTTCTCATTCTGCTTTTAAGAGTAGTGTTGTAACTTGAAAACTCAAACCCCATTATGTATGAAAACAAAATCAATGGTACGCTATTTCCTTTATGTGCTCCTGCTCGCAGTTTGGAGTTGCACACCAAAGGTGGAAGAAAAAAAACCTGCCGTGTATTCCATGACGCAATTCATGGACATTGTGCAGATCAATGGTGGATCGTTTTCTCCGGACGAAACAAAGTTGCTGATCAGCAGCAAAGAGACGGGCATCTTCAATGCGTTTGAAATTGACATCAAATCAGGAGAGCAAAAGCAACTCACAAAATCTGCCGACAACGCCATTTTTGCGTACAGCTTTTTCCCAGACGACAATCGGATTTTGTACGGCAGCGACAAAGGTGGCAACGAGATCACACACGTGTATGTGCAAACTCCCGAGGGCGACATAAAAGATTTGATCCAGGACTCCACGGCCAAAGCGCAGTTTGGTGGGTGGAGTTATGATAAAAAATTGCTTTACTACTCTTCCAACAGCCGCGATAAAAGGTACTTCGATCTTTACAAAGTGCAGATCGACAGCAAGCAAAGCGAGTCGAAAATTTATCCGTCCACCTTGCTTTACAAAAACGAGCAAGGGCTTGATGTGGCAGCCATTTCCAATGACGACCGCTACGTGGCATTGACGCAATCCATCACCACCAACAATTCGAACATGCACTTGCTGGATACGCAAACCGGCAAGACACAATTGCTTAGCCAACACCAAGGCGACATGCAGTTCGAGCCGCAATACTTCAGCCTCGATGGAAAGAAATTATTTTTTCTTACCAATGAAGGTAGCGAGTTTATGTATTTGGCAAGCTATGATATTGGCACTGGCACCAAAGCAAAAGTAGAGGAAGCCCCGTGGGATATAATGTATGCCTATCTCTCTCGCACGGGCAAGTATCGCGTGGTGGCCATCAACAACGATGCGCGCACCGAAATAAAAATTTATGAAGAAGCCACTGGCCAACCGTTGAAAATATCAGGCCTGCCGGAAGGCGATATTACCGGAGTGAATATTTCGGATAGCGAAAACCTCATGTCGTTTTATGTTAGCAGTTCGAAGTCGCCCAGCAATTTGTATGTCTATAATTTTATATCGAAAGAGGTAAAGCAATTGACCAGCACCATGAGCAAAGAGATTGCCCCCGATGATTTAGTAGCCGGTGAAACGGTTCGCTTCAAATCGTATGACGGAATGGAAATTCCTTGCTTGCTTTATAAGCCAAAAGGCTTGGCCGAAGGTGAGAAAGTGCCAGCACTCTTGTGGATTCATGGCGGGCCTGGTGGCCAAACCCGGTTGAACTACAGTCCCATCATTCAGCATTTGGTAAATCATGGCTACGTTATTTTGGCCGTTAACAACCGGGGCAGTTCGGGTTATGGAAAATCTTTTTTTGCCGCTGACGACCGTAAGCATGGCGATGCCGATTTAAAAGATTGTGTGGAGTCGAAGAAATTATTGGCCACGCTGCCTTACGTGGACACAGAAAAAATTGGCATTATGGGTGGAAGCTACGGAGGCTACATGACGATGGCCGCACTCGCCTTCACGCCCGAAGAATTTAAAGTAGGTGTTAATTTATTTGGCGTTACCAACTGGTTGCGCACGCTCAAGAGCATTCCACCGTGGTGGGCATCGTTCCGCGAGGCACTCTATACCGAGATGGGCGACCCTGTAAAAGATTCTGTTGCGCTCTACAACAAGTCACCGTTGTTCCATGCCGCAAAAATCACCAAACCGTTTATTGTGTTGCAGGGCAGCAACGATCCGCGCGTGTTGCAAGTGGAGTCGGATGAGATTGTGGAGGCCGCAAAGAAAAATGGGGTGGCCGTTGAGTATGTAATCTTCCCGGACGAAGGCCACGGGTTTGTGAAAAAAGAAAACAACATCAAAGCCTCGGAAGAGATAGTGAAATTTTTGGATACCTATTTAAAGCAGGCTGCGGAAACGAAGTTGAACCCGTAACCTAAAATGAAAGAGCCACAGGTTCGCAGACAAATACATCTGTGAATCTGTGGCTTAGTTACTGCCTACTGCAAACTGGCTACTGCCTACTATTAAAACCTCACCCCAACGCTTCCACTTCCTCTACTTCCTCCGGCATCATTTTCTTGAAAAGATTTTCGATGCCCGCCTTTAACGTGATAGTAGAAGAAGGGCAACCACTGCACGAACCTTGTAACGCCACCGTCACTTTCTTGTCCAAATAAGAGTGAAACGTAATGGCGCCACCATCCTGCTCCACGGCCGGGCGGATGTATTCATCCAAAATGGTTTTTATTCTTTTGATGGTTTCGGTTTCTTCCTGTTGGGGTTCCACCGGTGCCTTTAAATCCAAGATCAACTTGCCCGATTCCAAAAATGTGCGGATGTGGTTTTTAATCGTATCCTGGATTTCGATCCAATCCACATCTTCTT
>JAYVAI010000315.1:0-9645 GCA_043751075.1 Cyclobacteriaceae bacterium
GGTTGCTTTTTGTTTCTCCTGGCCGTAGGTAAAATAACCAAAATCGAGACCGAGTAGCACGGGCGAAGGCTTATGTTCGAGCAACGGGCTCAACACAACACCGGTACTTATCCCATACCCTACGTTTCCAAAATCATTATTGATGGCTTCACGAAATTCCTTTTCCGGTATGGCCGTTTGTACTGTAATATAAAAGTTTATGAAAGAAAATTTCGAGGAATCATACTTCTGGCCATACATGCTCGCACTTGAAAATAGCAGTATGATCAGAAACGTGGTTTTCATGTCAGGCCAAATTATGATAAACGTTTTGCACGTCATCGTCTTCTTCCAGAGCACTGATGCATTCCATCACTTCATCTTGTTGTGCCTCGCTCAGTTCCTTGGTTACAGTGGGTATGTAGTGTAGCTCCGAACTCTTGGGCTCCAATTTTTTTGCTTCTAAAAATTTTTGCATGTGGCCAAACTCAGTGAACTTGGTGTAAACAATAATCTCCTCTTCCTCACTTTGAATATCTTCGGCACCGGCATCAATCAGGTCAAGTTCCATGTCATCTAAATTCAATTTTGCCGGATCGAATTTGAATATGCCCTTGTGCTCGAACATAAAAGCCACAGACCCCGAGTTGCCCATGTTGCCGCCATTTTTAGAAAAACGAAGCCGCACATTGGCAACAGTTCGAGTAGGGTTGTCGGTGGCACACTCAACAATCACGGGCACACCGTGGGGGGCATAGCCTTCATAAATTGTTTCTTCAAAATTCTTTTCTTCCTTGGACGAAGCGCGTTTGATGGCGGCATCCACTCTGTCTTTGGGCATGTTAAGACCTTTTGCATTTTGTATGGCCATGCGCAGCCTGGGGTTGTTTTCCGGCAGCGGCCCGCCTTGTTTTATGGCTATGACAATGTCTTTGCCGATGCGGGTGAAACCCTTTGCCATTTTATCAAAGCGTGCAAACATTTTATGCTTTCTCTTTTCGAATACGCGGCCCATACAGTTTTATTTTTGGATTGTAAAATTATAAAAAGTGTTGATAGTATGGCACTCTTTTATTTGATGGGTAATTGTCACTAATTGCTCTTGGTTTATTGAACCACACCCGCCTGCCCGTGTAGTTCAAAATTAAGCGCTGGCAAGTGCATATTGCCGGGTGCATGACAAATTGCACTAATGCACAATTTAAAACCACAGCAAAAAAAGGGACGCGCCTTCATCGCTTGCCCAACCTTAGTAGAGGAGAAATCACATAGAAAAGTCAAACCTTATTACCTTAGTGAAACTTTCAAAATAACTTCCGCATAAGAACTTGCTAAGTCTGGGCTAAACCTTAGTAGAGATAGGCGAGAAAAGAGGGACAAACCTTATTACCTTATTGTGATTGGCTGACTAAAATCCAAGATAAGATAATAAGGTTCTGGTTCTATGGCTTACCGTTTTCTACTAAGGTTCACAATTTTCGATTGACATTTTGTCGAAGTTATTTTGACAATTTCCCTTATTTTGGGCAATCACAATAAGGTAATGAGGTTGAGCGTCATATTATAATTTGTTTTGTACTAAGGTTGGGCAACACATCTTATTCAACCCTGCCTTATTTTGATAAGCTAATCAGGTTTTGAGGTGCAATTTGTCATGCACCCATACTGCCTACTCTATAATAATTCGTTGTACTTTTAATAAAATTATTCTCAACATGAAAAAGCTCCTTGTTTTTATTTTCACCCTTTCGGGGATCAGTGCCTTCGGTCAGCAGTTGATTGATTCCAATCAGCGCGAAATTGTTTTCACTTCCGTAAATGTGGTGCCAATGGATTCGGAACGCATCATCGAAAACCAAATGGTGATGGTGAAGAATGGAAAAGTTGTTTCCATAGGAAAAAAAGTGAAGTACGGAAAGGATGCTTTGGTCATTGATGCCAAAGGAAAATACCTGATCCCCGGCCTGGCCGAAATGCACGCTCACGTGCCGCCCAACGAAAACATAGAATCGCACAAGGAAGTATTGTTTCTGTTCGCAGCCAACGGCATCACCACCATACGCGGCATGTTGGGCCACCCCAAACATTTGGAACTGCGCACGATGGTAAATAGCGGTGAAGTATTCGGGCCACGGTTTTATACCACCGGCCCTTCCTTCAATGGACTTAGTGTGAAAACTGCTGAGCGCGGTGCTGCTATGGTGCGCGAGCAAAAAGCTGCCGGCTATGATTATTTGAAACTCCATCCCGGTTTGACAAAGGAAACCTTTGCGGCTGTATCAACCACAGCCAAAGAAGTAGGGATTCCCTTTGCGGGTCACGTTTCATTTGGTGTAGGCGTGTGGCGCGCCATCGATGCGGGCTATTCATCCATCGATCACCTGGACGGTTTTGTGGAGGCGATGGTGCCCGGCATTGAAAGTATGGTAGAGCAGCAAACAGGTTTGTTCGGAATGTTTGTGGCCGACAAAGCGGATGAGTCTGTCATTCCCAAACTGATGAAGGGTTTAAAAGAAAAAAATATTTGGGTGGTGCCCACGCAATCGCTGGCCGACCGTTGGTTTGATTCCCGGTTTACCGGAGAGGAATTTCTCAAAGACCCTGATGCCAAATATATGGCGAAGGCAACCGTGAACCAGTGGATTGAAAGCAAAAAAACATTGATGGCAAATGCGCAATACGATGCAAAAAAAATTGAAGGCTTCATAAAGTTGAGGCGCAAACTTATTTATGAATGCCAGAGAAATGGCGTTGGCTTGTTGCTTGGTTGCGATGCTCCACAAGTTTTTAATGTGCCGGGTTTTTCAACCCACAACGAATTGAAATATTTAGTGGATGCGGGCCTCACTCCCTATCAGGCATTGCGCACGGGCACCGTGAATGTCGCGAAATACTTGAACCTTGCCGATGCGGGCATGATACAAGCCGGGGCCGTTGCCGACCTCGTGTTGATTGCCGGTAACCCATTGGCCGACATCACCAACAGCAAAAAAGTAGAAGGTGTGATGGTGCACGGCAAGTGGCTCTCAAAATCAGAAATTGATGCAGGCTTAAAAAAATTGGAGAAGTAAAATCCAAGCCCAAATCCAAAATTCCAATCCAAACTCAAACCCAAACTCAAAATTCTGACTTCTGACTTCTGACTTCTAACTTCTAACTTCTAACTTCTGACTTCTAACTTCTAAAACTACTATCTCCTAACTACTATTTTGCTCACCCTTTTCTCCTACCAACTTTCTTATTCCGAATTAACTATTGTATTGCTGGTGGCTCTTCTTATCGGCATGGCCAAAACGGGCGTGCACGGTGCGGGCATGTTGGCAGTGCCTCTGTTGGCAACAGTTTTTGGCGGCCAACTTTCCAGTGGTGTAATGTTGCCCATGTTGGTATTGGCCGATGTGATAGGGGTTTGGTACTATCATCGTCATGCATCATGGTATCATTTAAAAATATTATTTCCGTGGGCAGCAGCGGGTGTGGTGGTGGGAACGATCATGGGCAACTACATCAACGATCATGTTTTTAAAATTGTAATGGCCATCACCATTGGCATCAGCCTCATCATTATGCTTTGGTTGGAAAAGATCGGTACGCCTGAGCAGATACCAAAAAATAAAGTGTTTGCAATTACCACCGGTGTTGCCAGTGGCTTTACTTCTATGGTGGGCAATCTGGCAGGTTCCGTAATGAGCATTTATTTGTTGGCTGTGCGGCTTCCTAAGAACGCTTTCATCGGCACCACTGCCTGGTTTTTTATGGTCGTGAATTGGTTCAAGGTTCCCTTTCATGTTTTTGCCTGGCACACTATTGGGTGGAATACTTTTTTATTGGATTTGATTACGTTGCCAGTGATAATTTTAGGTGCTTATCTTGGCATTGTTATCGTTGGCAAACTGAGCGACACCATGTACCGGTGGTTTATTATTGTGATGACTTTGATTGCAGCCATTGGAATGTTATTTTGAGTGATGATTTTCACGCGGGCAAATTTTTCTGATCCTGATTTTAAGAAGTTGATTGTGCAACTCGACAAAGACCTTCTTGGCAGGTATCCATTGATCCAACATAAGTTTGCACCCTTTAATTTTATGGATGAGCACGCGAGGATTGTGCTGGTGCATGATGGTGAAGCGCCCATTGCATGCGGGGCGTTCAGGCCAAAAAGCAACGAGACGGTTGAGATAAAGCGAATGTTTACCCATCCCGATTATCGCAAACGCGGAATAGGAAAGCAAGTGCTAAACAAGTTGGAATTGTGGGCCAAAGAAGAAGGCTTTGTTGTTTCAATCCTCGAAACCGGCAACAACCAGCCCGAAGCAATTGCTGCATATCAAAAATCGGGATACATTCAAATACCCAACTTTGCCCCTTATGAAAATGTAAAAGAGAGCCTTTGTTTTAGCAAAAAGCTTTAGCACAGCACAACAATACATCGCAACACACATTTCAAATCCAATTGAATCCGTCCATCCAAATTCAATTAAATAACTGACGGGACTTCATCATATTTAAACTACTACTATTTTCAACCAGTATGGAAAAAGGAAAAAAAATAAACCGAAGGGAATTTATTGGAACAGCAGCTGCTACTTCGCTTGCCTTCACCATAGTGCCGCGCCATGTTTTGGGTGGGCCGGGCATGGTAGCCCCCAGCGATAAATTGGTGTTGGGCTACATAGGCTGTGGCACGCAAGGCATGCGCGAAATGACCGACCTGATTGCGCATCCAAAAATCCAGATCGTGGCGGTGTGCGATCCAAACAAAAAAAGTACTGACTACATAGACTGGTCTGCCAACGGGATACGTGACGGGATCAGAAAAGCTTTGGGAAATCCGGGTTGGGGCGAGGAGTACAAAGGTATTCCAGGAGGCCGGGACATTGGGCAGGAGTTTGTTGAAAAATATTATTCCAAAGATAAGAACAGCAAGTTTAACGGATGTGCCTCATACATTGACTTCAGGGAATTGTTGGAAAAGGAAAAAGATATCGATGCCCTCAAGATCATGACACCCGATCATTTGCACGCAACCATTTCAATTGCCGCCATGAAAAAAGGTAAGCATGTGGTGATCCATAAACCCATCGCCAACAGGATGGAAGAAGTACGGCTTACCATTGACGCAGCCAAAAAGACGGGGGTTAGCACACACTTGCTGGCGTGGAGCAAGCGGCCCGGAAATGATCATGTGAAGAAATGGATTCAGGAGGGTGCCATCGGAACATTAAAAGAAATCCATAATTGGTCGTATCGCCCTGTGTGGCCACAGTGGACGGCAAACCCACAGGATACACCGCCTATTCCAAAAGATTTTAATTGGGACCTTTGGCTTGGCCCTGTTCCCGAAAGGCCCTACCATCCCAGCTACACGCATTGTGTTTTTCGCGGTTGGTACGATTTCGGTGGAGGCAGTATTGCCGATATGGGGCATTATAGTTTGTGGCCCATGTTCCTTACGCTTGGCATCAACACGGCCCCGTTGAGTGCAGAAGCTTATGCCACAACCACACGAACCATTGTGGATCAGGTAAGCAAGGGTGTGGTGAACGATGTGTCCTTTCCGCATTCATTCATTGTCAGGTTCAAATTTCCAAAACAGGAAACGTTGCCTGCCTTTGATTTATTCTGGTATGATGGTGGGATGAAGCCACCGAACCCGGACGAACTGGATGTGGATGGGAAAGTGTTGCCGCAGGAAGGAATGATGTTTGTTGGTGACAAAGGAAAAATAATTGGCGGCTTCCGGAATGAAGACCCGGTGCTTGTACCTGAAAGTGCCATGAAAAATTACCTGGGCGGAAAGGAGCAACAAAAAGAGGGCAGGCAAGATTCGGGCAACGATGTTTGGATTGATGCCTTTTTGAACAAGGCCCAATCACCGGGAAGTTTTCTATTGGCGGGTGCTGTTTCTGAAACAATCAACCTCGGGGCGGTAGCACTCCGTGCCCGGAAAAAAGTGGTGTACGATTCGGCCAACATGGAGATCACCAATTTGCCGGATGCAAATAAATTTTTGCGTAGGGAATATCGGAAGGGCTGGGAATTGTCGTGACTTAAATTGTACACAAAAAATAAATACCTTAACTATAAATTTATGAAATCAATCTTCTTTTCAGCTTGCCTCGTTTTATCAGTTGGCCTTTTTGGCCAGGATAGAAAAGTGCCCGATGGCTTTGTCAGTTTGTTCAATGCGAAGGACATGACCAATTGGAAAGTCCCTGCCGGTGACAACGGCCATTGGAAAATCGTGAATGGAGTGATCGACTACGATGCCGAGAGCGAAGCAAAAGATTCGAAGGACCTATGGACGGAAAAATCGTATAAGGATTTTGTGTTGTATGTGGACTGGCGCATAAAAGAAACGCCTTGGAACAATCCGTATGTGCCATTGATTTTGCCAAGCGGCTTGCATAAAAAAAATGAAAAGGGTGAGGAGATCACCATGACTGTTCCCGATTCAGACTCCGGCATCTTGCTCCGCGGGGTAGGCAAGTGCCAGGCAAATATATGGTGCTGGCCCATTGGCTCCGGTGAAGCGTATGGTTATAGGATGGATGATAAAATGCCTGCCGATGTGAGGCGCGGAGTGACGCCAAAAGTAAATGCCGATAAAAATATTGGTGAATGGAACACATTCAAAATAACCATGAAAGGAAACAGGATGACTGTAGAACTCAATGGCATATTAGTAATTGAAAATGCGCTGTTGCCGGGCATTGACGAGCGTGGGCCTATTGGGTTGCAACATCATGGGGCCAAAGAAAATGGAAAGTGGGTGAGCCCGCCAAGTTTGGTTCAGTTCAAGAATATTTTTATTAAAGAGATTTGATGCTGGATTCTGGATTCTGGATTTTAGATTCTTGATTCTGGATGCTTGATTCTGGATTTTAGATTCTGGATTTTGGATGCTTGATTCTGGATGCTTGATTCTGGATTTTGGATTCTTGATTCTTGATTTTAGATTCTGGAATCTTTGATGCTTGATTTTGGATTCAGATGCTTAAATCTCACATCTTAAATCTCACATCTTAAATCTCACATCTCACATCTCACATCTAAATCACCTCACCAAATGCACCCATCCTTGTATTTCCCTCTTCCGGCTTTCGGGGCGCAGCACATTAAATGTCACTTCCGCATGATAGTAGTAAACACCACCGGTAAGTTCATTGCCCGATGAGTCGTGGCCATCCCATTCTATGCTTGCCGTGTTGGCATCGGTAGAATTGTAGGCATACACCTGCTTGCCCCACCGATTGAATACTTTGAACCCAATGCTCTGCACAAAACGTGGACAGCGGATGGTTATGCCGGCAATGGCTGCTCCATCTTTCATCGACTTCACGTCAAAGTTGGCGTTGAAAGAATCGTTGTAGCCATCCTCGTTCGGAGTGAAAACATTTGGCAACATATAATACGGACAGTTGTCGTTGCACACCGAATCGCTGAGCGGACCTTCGCGGCCCAACGCATCGATGGCCGACACACGGTAGCAACGGGCAAACGAGGGCAAGCCGCTATCCACAAAAAATGTGTCCTTGGCTATTTGTTTTATCAACGTGTATTCTCCATCTGGCAGTGAGGAGGCAAATACTTTATACGATACAATGTCCTTGCGGCAACCACGGGCGCTTTTCGGGTCCCAAAAAATTGTGTTGATGTATTCGGTCTGGTAGCAATTGTTCGAATTCAAAAACTCCTCGCAGCTGACCGTTTTTGCTTCCACGGTTTGTTTACAAGGAAGCAGGTCGCTTTTAGGATAGGTGGTGATCACCTGCGAATAATTTTCCTGTAAAGTAATTTTAGGATTGCCATACGTGCCCCGCGCTACAATTCTGTACGAATATCGCTGGTCATCTTGCAGTGCTTGATTATTATACTTCCCCACATCCACGTAAGTGAAACCATTTTCGCTCACGTCCACGCTGTCTATAAGCACCATATCTTTTTCGAGCGGGCTTTCCACCGAGCGATAAATAAGATGATGCGGCCTGCTTTGCGATACATTGGACCAGGGCACACTATCGCGCCAAGCCAGTTCAATTTTTTTTGTTCCCGCAATAAATGAAAGCCTGACCGAAGAGGCAACCGAGGAAGTATCCACCGCGATCATCTCCGTGGCATTCTGCGGCTTTGCATAAAGTACAATACGGTAATTAAAAACTTTTTGATCGGTGTTGATGCCCATGTCAACAATTGTGGTATCGGTAACGCGGCCTGATTTTATCATGCTTGATTCCCCCACAAAACCCGAAGCCCGATAGATTTCATATTCATAAGGTTTTGGAAATTGTGTAGCGTTGATATTAAACGGACTTCGCCAACTCACGCGTATTTTCCCATCTGCAATGGCTGTCCTTTCTACGCTCACATGCGTGATCACCGGAGCATCGGCTTCAATGGGGCCAATACATTGCTCAGTTGAAACCAGGCCGGGGGTGCTGGCCGGAGAATTAAAATAAGCCATGATGCGATAGCAATATTTGGCGCCCACCACCAATCCCATTCCATGGTTTGTGTCCGTGTAAGATGTTTGTGATGTTGGCACTTCGGCAATCAAATTATAACCTAAGAATTTTGGCAACCCCGGGTTGCAGAGTCCGGGCGTGTAAGGATACGAATCCACCTTGCGGTAGATTTGTATTTTGCTGGCATTGGTGCATGCATAACTTTCCCACGCCAATTCGCCATAGCGTTTCACTAAGTTTAATTCCAATTTTCTCCAGGTAGGAGCGGGGGCTACTACTTTGATGTTCCAGATTTTAAAGTTGACGAGCTTAGGCCCGCGCGGTGGACTGTCGGTAATTTTAAATACAACCTGATAGGGCTGCTGGCGCACATGCAGACAATCTGTTTGCCACCGGAAATTCAATTCTGCGGCAGGATCGGATGAAATAAAACCTGGCGGATTGGGTGTGTAGGTAGCCGGAATTTTAGATTGGGCAAAGTCAATGATTTCTGAAAACACTTCAATCTTCACATTGTCTTTATCGGCATCCGTTCCTTTGATCAAGCCTTCAATCAGTGTTCCCGCCTCCACACAAATGTCTGCGGGTGTTGTTAGCGCGGGCCGTATGTTGGTGCATTCTTCCACCACAATTTGCATATCGCGGGTGGTGGTGCTCAGTTTTCTATACACGCTGGTGATCGAGTCTTTGCGCCACTCAATAATTTTGAACGCAATGTTATATTCGCCAATCGCACCGGGCGCATCCCAGGTAAGAAGTCCGCTAACTGGATTGATAAAAAATGTGGGCGCACCATTTCCGTTTTCATTGCCTTGATTGAAGTTTGTATAAAACCGTGAATGGTTGGGGGGCGTGTAGTTGGCCAGCGCGGTGGGGCTGCTGGCCGGAGTTGAAAGTTCGTACGAAAGACTGTCGCCATCAATATCATACGCACCCGAGGTGTGATAAAACGTGGATTTGAAACACGCCCGGTCGAGGGGGACTACTGAAAGCACCGGAATATTGTTGCACCCGATTTTGGAATCGATGGTGAGCACCACAAAAGTTACATAGGGCACATCATCTGAGTTGGCAATGTTGAGGATGCCGGTGCTGCGGTCGCGCTCCACATAAGCGATAGAATATTCCCCATCCCCAGGATAGGTATGGGTAACCGTAAAAGTTGCCACGGCAATGTTGGTGCCCAGGTCACTTCGTA
>JAYVAI010000316.1:0-3579 GCA_043751075.1 Cyclobacteriaceae bacterium
TTCGAGGTGTTTCACATCGCGGCCACGCTCCAGCACCAATGTCTTGAGTCCTTTGTCGCACAATTCTTTGGCGGCCCAGCCCCCGCTCATGCCCGATCCGATCACGATGGCATCGTAAGTCATTGCTTTTGCAGCATCCCCTTGTATTTGCATAGTAAAAAGTTTTAGGTGTCGAAATTAAGAAGGTTTTTCTGTTGATCAAGATAAATAATTAGATGCATTTATGCGAAAATCTGGCGGCATGGCCCCGAAACTTCGGGGCCACCGGGCTATCCGTTCCAAGTCCTCCCCCGTTGGCTCACGCGAAACGCGTGGCCAACGGGGTGTGGGCTTTCCACTCCTATCCCTTGCCGGAGTGACAGTTTCAAATAAATAATTATCCATCAATCAATATGCATTTTGCTACTGGCAAATTTCTTTATGGCATAGCCCATAAGAATACCAAAACTGCCAAACCCAAGTACGATAAAAAGAATGTTCTCCTCAAAAGATTGAACACGCAGCTCAAGCAGCCTGCCGATCCAATAGCCGGTGGTGCTTACTACAGCCGCCCACAGCAAACCTGTGAAGGTGCTGTAAAACAAATAGTGCGCAGGGCGAAGGCCACTCATGCCAATCACAAGCGGGATGATGATGCGAAAACCATAGAGGAAACGGTAGCTGAAGAGGATTTGAAATTTATGGCGGTGGAAAAAATCTGTCACGGGTTTCACCTTCGCGCTAAGCTTAGGCCGGGTGGCAAGAAAATATTTTCCGTTTAGTCTTCCTATCAGATAGTAAATCCAATCGCTTATGAACGAGCCTGAGAAGGCAGCCAGCACGGTGAGCGGAAAATTAAAAAGTCCTTTGTAAACCAGTGACGAAGCCATGAGGATGGCGGTTTCCCCCTCCATGAAGGTGCCTATGAGCAGAGCGAGGTATCCGTATTGGTCAAGAAATTTTTCCATAAGTAGGTTGAGTAAAAAAACTTTTTATAAAAATGAACTAACTATTGAAATATTCGTTTTTTAATACATTATTTTTACAAAAAATTTTGATGCCTTTTATCTTAACGATCTAAACGCAACAACTGAAATTGAAAACAACCCTTGTCCCTTTTGAGCCCGCTGAAGCCACTATCAGCTTTGCCATTCCGGCAACCATGCTCATTTGCAACGAACGCTCACCCCGTCCGGGGTTCAAGTGCTTCCGAAGGCAAATCAGAATCTGATACCTTCTCTTACCAACAAACAATTGGCGGGTCTGCAAGGCAGGTTTGCCTAAAGTGCTTTTAAAAGCATTTCTAAATTCATCATTCACATAAATTAAGAATTTACATTGGAACAAAATATAATTGTAAGGGCAGCTACGGCTGACGACACACATTACGCTGAAACCATCACCAGCGAGATGGCTGAATCTGCAAAAGCACGGGGCACGGGCATTGCCAAGCGTTCGCCCGATTACATCAAAATGAAAATGCAGGAAGGCAAAGCCGTGATTGCCCTTACGCCCGATGGTGCCTGGGTAGGCTTTTGTTATATCGAAGCGTGGGAACTTGAAAACTATGTTGCCAACTCAGGTCTCATTGTGTCTCCTGCTTTTCGCAAGTCGGGAGTGGCCACACAAATCAAGCGCAAAGTATTTGAGCTGTCGCGCAAGAAATATCCCAACGCAAAAATTTTCGGGCTCACCACCGGTTTGGCCGTAATGAAAATCAACTCCGACCTGGGCTATGAACCCGTCACCTATTCGGAGCTTACCACAGACGAAGAGTTTTGGAAAGGATGCCGCAGTTGCGTGAACTTTGAAATACTCATGAGCAAGGAACGTAAGAACTGCATGTGCACAGCGATGCTCTTCGACCCCGTTGAAGACGCCAAGAAAAAAGCGGAGCTTGCCAAAACGGTAGTGACGCCCGAAGGAAACCTGGAGCACCACCACAAGCGCGAGTTTAAAGGAAACTTCAAGTTGTTTGAGCGGTGGGTTCAATTCAAACAATTTGTACTGCTGAAAAGCGGGGGAAAAAAAGAAGGTGACGGCTCTGCTGAAAAGAAAAGTTCGTTCCTGAGTTTTCTGTTTTTCTGGTAATAAATTATACAAAATTAAATACCCAAACACTCCCCTCTCCTGTGGAGAGGGGCCGGGGGTGAGGTCATGAAAAAAAAAGTTGTTTTAGCATTTAGCGGTGGATTGGATACATCCTATTGCGCCATCTACTTGTCACGCGATTTGGGTTATGAAGTTCATACCCTTACGGTGAATACCGGTGGGTTTAATTCCGAAGAACTAAAGGAAATAGAAAAACGGGCACTGAGCCTGGGGGTTGCCTCGCACAAGGCAGTGGACGAAACAAAAAACTATTACGAAAAAGTAATCAAGTATTTGGTGTTCGGCAATGTGCTGAAAAATTCCACCTATCCGCTCAGCGTAAGTGCCGAGCGCATGTCGCAGGCATTGGCTTCCGCTACCTATGCAAAGGAATTGAAGGCCGATGCCGTGGCACACGGAAGCACAGGAGCAGGCAATGACCAGGTGCGCTTCGATATGATCTTTCAAATCCTTGCTCCAGGCATGGAGATCATCACGCCCATTCGCGACAAGCGGTTGAGCCGCGAGCAGGAGATTGAATACCTGAAATCAAAAGGCGTTGCTTTCAACTCCGAGAAAGCAAAGTACTCTATCAACAAAGGGCTTTGGGGAACTTCGGTGGGAGGAAAAGAAACACTCAACTCATTGGGTCAACTGCCAGAAGAAGCCTGGCCAACACAAGTAACAAAGCAAGGCACCGAAGAAGTGAAGCTGGGTTTTGAAAAAGGTGAGTTGAAGACGGTGAATGGGAAATCCTTTTCTCATCCGGTAGAAGCTATCCATCATTTGCAAGCAGTGGCCGGCCCTTACGGCATTGGCCGCGACATACATGTGGGCGACACCATCATTGGCATTAAAGGCCGTGTAGCTTTTGAAGCCGCAGCCCCGGTGCTGATCATCAAAGCGCATCACGCGTTGGAGAAACATGTGCTCACCAAATGGCAGTTGAGTTGGAAAGATCAGTTGGCACAATTCTATGGCAACTGGCTGCACGAAGGCCAATACCTCGATCCCATTATGCGCGACATGGAAGCGTTCTTACTTAGTTCGCAACAAAATGTAACGGGTGAAGTTTCCGTAACACTTTATCCGTATCGCTTTCAGATCAATGGCATAGAAAGCAAATATGATTTGATGTCGGCCAAGTTAGGCAAATATGGCGAGATGAATTTGGGCTGGACGGGCGATGATGTGAAAGGGTTCACGAAGATTTTTGGGAACCAAGTGGCGATCTATCATCAGATTTTGAAGGGGAGTTAAGATAGGAGATAGGAGATAGGAGTAGTTCGGTTTTGGGTTTGGAAGACAGGAAGTTAGAAGTTAAGATTTGGAATAGAATATGAAAATAAAAGCAGGCATTATTGGTGGAGCGGGATACACGGGAGGTGAAACAGTGCGGCTATTATTAAATCATCCTGAAGTGGAATTGATTTTTGCGCAAAGCAGAAGCCAAGCTGGAAAGCAAGTTGCTTCCGTGCATCATGACCTTGTTGGAGAAACAGAACTTCT
>JAYVAI010000317.1:0-3574 GCA_043751075.1 Cyclobacteriaceae bacterium
TTTAGCAGCTACATCGCCCTCCACTAATTGAAGTGGAGTTGCAAAGTTGTTGTTGGAGGCATAAAGAGATACGGTATAGGCCTTTCCTTTTTCGCCTTCCAGATGGTAATTCACTACCACTTCGTTGCCTTGTTGCGAGGCCGAGAGGTTGGTCAAGTTTTGTGCAAGGCTGCAAAAACATAAACCAGTTAAGAAGGACAGTAAGAGTAAGATCAGTCGCATTCGCATAAAAACAATGTTTGTCATGCCCACAAAACCTATACTAAATGTATTCACAATGCAAACAGGAATCAATACCAAGAAAGTAGTATTTAGCCTGGGTGTGATAGTAACTGCGATTTGGGCGGTAATTATCAATATTTTGCTTAGAACAACCCCGAAGGAAATAATTACAAAAACAATCTGTAGTGTCTCAAAACCCAAGAGGGATTTACTTCGGATACATTTCAGGAAATCATGTCAACAGGTTAAAAATGATTAATTTTGAAAAAAGACAAAACATAATGGAAGCTCTAGCAGATAGGATTACCCTAAACCCAGCCGTATGTGGTGGTAAGCCCACTATCCGAAATATGCGTTTTACAGTTGCACAATTGCTCGAACTGCTTGCAGCAGGTATGACCAACAAAGAAATATTGACGGACTACCCTTTCCTTATTGAAGAAGATATTAAAGCCTGTTTGCAATATGCTTCTATAATGGCAAATGTTAAGTCATTTATTCCGCTTAATGCTGCCTAAGTGATTAGGTTTCTGATCGACACTCAGTTGCCTCCTGTATTGGCCACCTATTTGTTGTCCAAAGGCTATGATTCAATACACACCACTTTTTTTGAGAACGGGCATCTGTTGCAGGACAACGAAATATCCATCATTGCAAAAAATGAAAATAGAATAATCGTTACGAAGGACAGTGATTTTTTTGACCGGTATGTTGTTTATGGTTCTCCACCAAGGGTATTGCTACTCCAATTCGGAAATATTAGAAATGCAGACTTACTGAAGTACTTTGAAAGAGAACTAGAAAAAATGTCAAAACTCTTTCTTGAAAAAAATAATCTTGTTATCTTCAGCCGGCAGCAGATTATAAGCTATTAAGTGTTTAAGGAATCCAAAGAAGAACTTGATTTCTGTATCCTGAAATTCATGTAAAATAATTGCAAGGAATACTACTTCGGATACATTTTCCAGATACGGAATGAAGGACTCGATCAGCAGTTCCACTCCATCATGCATCATCAGACTGAGGATAGTGATGATGCTTTCTACCACGAGTGCAACAGCCAGATTACTATTTTATTCACCAAGGATCATCCACTTCATTATTCTTAATTCATCAATCATCATTCGATATTCAAATTTGAATTTTAGAATGCCTTGGTCCGTGTGCTCACGAAACAATTTTGAAAACCCTCTCCGCATGCTTCGTGAGAACACAACCAAGACGGGTGGCTACTCACACTTCAACGTTTTGGCCGGCTGTGCCAACACAACTTTTATGGTATGATAGCTGATGGTAATCAACGCTGTTGTCAACGTGAGGGCACCTGCTATTGCAAACATTTCCCATCCAATTGCAATGCGATATTCAAATGTGGCCAGCCAGTTTTTCATGAAAAGGATTGTGATAGGTATGGACACGGACACGCTGACAAGCACCAATTTTATAAAATCTCCTGACAACATCAACAGCAGCGACCGTTCGGTGGCACCCATCACTTTGCGGATGCTTACTTCCTTGGTGCGGCTTTGAAGCTCCAGTGAGGCGAGCCCATATAGCCCAAGGCTTCCGATGATCATGGCCAGCACAGAAGCGATTTTTATAATGCGCCCCAGGTTTTGATCGCTCTGGTATTGCAACGCCAGCGCCTGATCCACGAAAGTGAAAGAAAATTCTTCATCACCCGACAGCTTGTTCCACACCGATTTTATTTGTCCGATAGTCGCATCCATATTACCGGGCTTAATTCGGATCATTAATTTAGGTATCGGTGAATTGTCAATGTTGATATTTTCTACACCCGATAAAATTATCGAGGGGTCTTGCACCATCACTAAGGGCGGCACTTTGGTGTATAACGAGGTGTAGTTAAAATCCTTCGTCACGCCAATAATTTCATGCTCCATAAAATTTTTACCGGGAATTTTTCTGCCCGTGCCTGTGGGCCAGCCGTACTCTTTAACAAAAGCTTCATTCACTAAAATTGATTTTCTTTTATCGGATGGAATATCATCCGAAAAATTTCTTCCTTCCGCCAATTCCATCGTGAGCGTGTTTATGTATTGGGCGTCTATCACATTCAGCACGAAGGTTCTGTACGTTGCACCATCATCGGTGTAGCCCACGTTTGTCCAGCTGCCGTTTCCAAAATCGTGCGAGGTGGCGCACACAGAAAGTATATCCGGAAACTTGGCCAGTTCTGATTTGAACAGCTCCGCTTTTTCAAAACCTGCTTTAATCCGTTCGGTCAACCGGCCCGTGCGCGGCACGTTCAGTTGTATAACGGCCAACTGTGCTTTGTTGAAACCAATATTTTTATTTTGCAGAAACGACAATTGCTTGCTCATGAACAAAGTACTGCTGATGAGAAATACAGAAAGCACTAACTGTATGCCTACCAATATTTTTCGAAAATAGTGCCTGTTGCTTCCCGCGACAATGTTTCCTTTTAAAATAGAAGTAGGCTTGAAAGAGGAAAGGACAAGGGCTGGATAACTGCCTGAAAACAATCCGATAATGATCCATAGGGCTGCGGCTATTCCCAACAAAAAAAAATTGAATGGATAGGCCAGTTGTTTGCCGGAAAGATCGTTGAACAAGGGCAATGAAAAAAAGGATAAAGTAAACCCAACGAAAAGAGACAGCATCGTTACCAAAACCGCCTCACCAATAAATTGAAAAATAATTTGATTTCGTCCAGCGCCTACTACTTTACGAATGCCTACTTCTTTGGCCCGGCTAAAAGAGCGGCCAACTGCGAGCGTGACAAAATTGATGCAGGCAACAACTAAGATAAGGATGGCAATGCCAGCGAGTATGTATGAATATTTTGGATTGTTGACAGGCGCAATGCCAATGGGAAAAGAAGTGTCGAGGTGTATGCCGGTGAGCGGTTGAAGCCCAACGGTATAGTGGCTATTATTATATTCCTCTTCGCCCAATATGGATTTGAAGAGGGAAGGAAATTTATCCGATACCAATTCCGGGTTTATCTTTTCGGGCAGCAGCACGTACGTTTCGGGGTTTACGTTGAACCATCCTGACGTGAGCGTTTGCTGATCGAACAACCGCGGGAAGTTCAAATCGGATATCAATAAATAAAACTGAAGACTGCTGTTGGTGGGAATCTTCACCACGGCAGCCACGCTGAACTCCTCAAAATTTTCTCCTACCTGAACGGAAATTATTTTGTTGATGGGATCGGCCCTTCCAAAATATTTGCGCGCCAGCCAGTCGCTCAACACTATGTTGCTCTGCTTGCCTAGTGTTGTAACAATTTAATTTTGGTGCGTAAATATATTTCATAACTTTGCAAGATAGTATAATCCATAACTATCTTGTCCATGAAACATGC
>JAYVAI010000318.1:0-9554 GCA_043751075.1 Cyclobacteriaceae bacterium
GCAACGGCCACCTCAACTTTGGCAGTAAGCTATGCCAGCAGCAACACAGCCGTGGCAACAGTATCGGGAAGTACGGTGACCATTGTTGGCGGAGGCACAACCACCATCACAGCTTCACAAGCAGGCAACGTCAATTACAATGCGGCAACCAATGTGGACCAAACCCTGACGGTGAAACTAAACCAAACCATCACATTTGCTGCTTTGCCAGCCAAGACTTTTGGCGATGAGGCTTTCACTTTATCAGCCACAGGAGGAGCTTCGGGCGAGCCAATTATTTTTAGCTCGTCAAATACGTCAGTGGCAACCGTGTCGGGCAACACGGTGACTATAGTAAGCGTTGGGTCAACAAACATCACGGCATCGCAAGGAGGAAACGCAAATTTCATTGCAGCTACACCTGTGGTGCGTGCCCTTACCGTGAATAAAGCAAATCAAACTATTTTGTTTGAGCCTTTATTGGCAAAAGGTGTTAGCGATCCTCCCTATAATTTGTCAGGTACGGCATCCTCAGGTTTACCGGTTAGTTATGTGAGCTCTAATGTTGCCGTGGCCACGGTTTCGGGCATCACTGTTACTTTGTTAAGTGCTGGCACCACAACCATCACAGCCTCGCAAGCAGGAAATGCAAATTACAATGCCGCCCCAATTGTAAATCAGGTGCTTACCGTAAACACAAAACTAAATCAATCAATAACTTTTGGAAGCCTTGCAGCAAAAACGTTTGGCGATGCAGCATTTGCTTTGTCGGCCACGGCATCCTCTGCGCTTCTTGTATCCTACACAAGTTCCAATTCTTCGGTGGCCACAATCAGTGGAAACACGGTAACCATACTGGGTGCAGGATCAACCACTATCACAGCTAGTCAGGCTGGTGATGCATCGTATAATCCGGCCAATTCCGTACAGCAAGCGCTGGTAGTTAATAAGGCAAGTCAAACTATCAACTTCAGTGCATTGGCAACGAAGCAATTGAGCATTGGCACCTTTAATTTGGAAGCCACAACTTCATCGGGCTTGCCAGTGAGCTATGCAAGTTCCAATACCGCTGTTGCAACCATCTCAGGATCTGTCGTAACATTATTAAGCGCGGGCACAACAACGATCACCGCATCACAGGCTGGAGACGCAAATTATAATGCAGCGATTCCGGTAAACCAAACATTGACCGTTAGCGCCATGCTATCTCAAACAATTTCATTTGCTGCTTTGCCTGATAAAATTTTTGGTGGCGCATCGTTTGAGTTGACTGCAATTGCAACTTCCGGTTTGCCTGTAAGCTATTCAAGTAGCGTGGCATCTGTGGCCACTGTTTCAGGCAATATGGTAACCATTGTTGGTGTGGGCGCAACAATTATCACTGCCTCGCAAGCAGGCAATGCCAGCTATTTTCCTGCATTCAGTGTTCAACAAATACTGTTGGTGAACAAAGCCAATCAAACCATCACATTCAATTCACTTGTTACTAAAACGTTAGGCGATGCCGCGTTTGAATTGACAGCAACAGCTTCGTCAGGTTTGTTGGTGACCTATTCTTCTGCCTCTGATAAGATCAGTATTATAGGTAACAAGGTAACATTAGTAAAAGCCGGACGTGCCACCATCACAGCAGCGCAAATTGGAAACACCAACTTCAATGCGGCCACATCGGTTGACCAAAGTTTTTGTATCAAACCTGCGAAGCCAGCAATAACGTTGTCAAATGCTAACACGGAGTCTCCCATCCTTACAAGCAGTTCAACCATAGGAAACCAGTGGTATTTGAATGGGGTTGAAATTGCCAATGCCACCAATGCATCGCTTACCGCAACGCAATCGGGTGTTTACAAAGTGCAGGTGAAAATGGATGATTGTGTGAGCGAGTTTTCTCCCGAGCAATCGGTTATCATAACCGGTGACATTGAAAACAATAACACAACAGTAGAAATTTTCCCTAACCCTGTTTCCGGTTGGCTCACAGTTTCATTAGGCACATTGCAAGGAAGGAAAGAGGTAGCCATCTTAGAACTTAACGGAAGGGAAACTGAATCTCAAGAAGTTTCGGGCAGCGAAGCCAAGTTTTATACTGCCGAGTATGCGGCAGGGATTTATGTAGTGAAAGTCAAATCAGAAAATTCGTTGAAAATATTGAGGTTTGTAAAAAAGTAGTGGTGAAAGCAAGTTGATGGGTGTACAAGAGTTGCTGTTTGCCGAAGCGGCTATTGAGCCCATCCTGATTGCCAAAAATAGTGAAACTCACAATCCCAAATTGGGCTCATGCAACAAAGAAAAATTACATAAGTGACCATTTTGTGGGTTTTGCCTGGTGGCATGGTGTTAGCGATTAGAGAAGCGAACCAAATTATTAAAGCTATGGATATCTTAATGTCTTACCGCAAACACAATGAAGGTTTGATTAAAAGGGTGCTGTTCTCTATTGGTATTGCCGTTGCTACCATGTTGTTGTTGCTTTCTTCTGCATTTATATTTTAAGTTAGTGATCCGCGTTTAGGTACAAGAGACTTTCAGAACCAAAAAACCTTTGAATAAAGAAAAGGCGATTCTTTCGGATCGCCTTTTACTATTTATGTGGGCCCAGCTGGGCACGATCCAGCGACCCCTTGATTATGAGTCAAGTGCTCTAACCAGCTGAGCTATGGGCCCCTCTTTTAAAATTGACAGCCTTTCTTTGAAAGGCAGTTATTAAATGGGAGCGCAATTTTACATATTTGCCCGATAATACACAATCTGTTTTGGTGCCCGCAGGAATTAAAAACATCATTTTCGATTTGGGTGGGGTAATCATCAACCTATCGGTAGAAAAAACCCATCAGGCCTTCGCCACACTGAGCGGCCTTCCTATAGAAAAAATAAAAAGCATTGTCCATCACGGCACCTTTTTTCATCACTTCGAGAAAGGCGTGATCAATGATTCTGCTTTTCGCGATCATTTGCGAGAGTCCCTGCACATATCAGTTACCGATGCCGAATTGGACAACGCCTGGAATGCCATGTTGTTGGATATTCCCATGGCCCGGATACAGCTATTGGAGCAACTTAAATCTAAGTTCAACATTTTCCTGTTGAGCAACACCAACAACATTCACCTGCAATGTTTCAATAACCAGGTAAGGCAACTCACGGGCATGTCGTCCATCAATCATTATTTTCATCAGGCATACTATTCGCATCTGTTGAAAATGAGCAAACCGGATGTTGAGATTTTTGAGCATGTACTCCAATCGAACAACCTGATAGCCCGAGAGACGATTTTTCTGGACGACAATAAAGACAACCTGGCAGGGGCAAACAAAGCGGGCATCAAAACGTTTCATGTGCACCACCCCGATCAAATTTTTTCTCTTTTCTAATGGATCCAAAAATCAAATCAACCCTTATTCATTCTTCTCTTTTTGTTGTCACGTTCATCACCACCACATTGGCTGGTGCCGAGTGGACGCATGGAAAATCAGTACTTATGCCGGGCTACACCTGGCAGGATTTCTACTCGGGGCTTCCTTACGCAATTTGCTTCTTAACCATCCTCACCGCCCACGAGTTTGGCCACTACTTCACGGCTGTCTATTATAAGATTCGCACCACGTTGCCGTATTTTATTCCGCTGCCTCCCATGCCCATGATGTTTGGCACACTGGGTGCGCTCATCAGAATAAAGGATAGGGTAAAATCAACGCAACAGCATTTTGATATCGGCATAGCCGGCCCGTTGGCAGGGTTTGTTTTCGCGATTGGATTTTTATGGTATGGGTTCACGCACCTGCCACCGCCTGAATACATTTTTGAAATACATCCCGAATATCAACAGTATGGTTTGGATTATGCCAACTATGTTTATCGGCCTGAGTTTTTTCAAAATGGTGGGCTTGATGTTTTTATTGGGAAAAATTTGCTCTTCTTGTTTTTTGAAAATTTTGTGGCCGATCCTTCGCTTGTGCCCAATGTGCACGAGCTTATCCACTACCCTTTTTTGTTTGCCGGATTTTTGTCGCTCGTGTTCACCAGTATAAACTTGTTGCCCATTGGCCAATTGGATGGCGGCCATGTGTTGTATGGATTGGTGGGCAGTAAATTGCACCGCACCATAGCCTCTATTATTTTTCTTGGCTTTATGTTTTATGCTGGCCTGGGCTTTGTTCATCCTGCCGATGGCTACCCTGTGCTGATTTATAAAATCCCGCTCTTCGTTGGGTTTATGTATTTGTCCTTGCGAAGTTTTGGTTTAACCAAACGCGATACAGCGATGTATGCAATTGCGATTTTTGCCGTACAGTATTCTATCGTGGCGGCATTTCCGCACATACGTGGCTACTCGGGTTGGCTGCTCTTTGCCTTTTTGATCGGAAGGTTTATTGGCATCCAGCATCCGCCATCGGAAGTAGAAGAGAGGCTTACACCAGCGCGCGTTGCCTTAGGTTGGTTTGCCCTGCTGATTTTTGTTTTGTGTTTCGCACCTAACCCGTTGGAAGTTATAGAAGTGTTGCCCACGGCACTTGAGGAGTAGGCAGGGTGCAGTAGGCAGACTGACACCTACTTCAAAAATCCCTGCCTGAACGGGAGTCGGGAACATTCTAAAATCAACATTCTAAATTCAAATTTGAATATCGAATGTTGATCAACGAAGTTTGAATGATGAAGTTGGAAAGATACCAATGCCCAATGCCTAATTCACAATGCCTAATTCACCACTACCTTCTTATTCACCCATTGGTTTTGCTGAAGGGCCCTTAACAAATAGATGCCGGCACTTGGATGCAGGATCGTGATTTTAGTTCTTTCCCTTTCGGCTTCACACTCAATGTCAATTTTTCTTCCTGTAACATCAAACATTTCCACTGGCCCCGTAATGCCAGCGATATAAAACACACCGGGCGAAGGGTTGGGATACACGGAAATTTCATTGCGTTGATCTTTTGCCGCGGAGGTAATTGGACCGCCTGCGCCTTTTCCTTTTCCAAACACGGGGCGTATCATCAGGCTGCCTTTTAAGGTTGTGTTGGGCGTCCAGGTGCCATTGAGGTTTGCAAATAATTTGTTTCCTGATTCCGTATTTTTATCCAGACCTACGGCAATTATGGCGGAGGAGTTTTGTTTCCATCCAATATAAAATTTGTCTTTTACAGGAGCAGGCTGATCAATGAGTTTGATGCGCCAAAATTTATTCAATGTGTTTCGTTGTATGGGCAAACTCGCCTGGTAAATAATATCCGATGGACTGTTGGTAAGTGCCCGTAGTATTTGAAACTGGATTACCTGATTACTGTCGTCACCAAAGCGGGGGAAATATATATCCACGGCCACAATGGTATCGGGCTGATTGGTTTTCATATCAAACTGATACGCCAACTGTGCGCCTGCTGCGTTCAGGCCTGCGCCATATTCAGCCACGCCATCGTCATAGGCGTAGTAGTTGGAGAGAATATGCTGGGCACTGATGCTGTCGTTAGTGCGGAATTCGATGGGGTTGAAAACATTGAAATCGTAATCGCCTTCGGTGGCCGTTTTTATTTTGTTGTCCCCCGAATCGAAGATAACTCCCAATTTAATATTGATAGAATCAGCAGTTTGGTCGAACGCTCCAATGTTAGGCATTGTATTGAGTGTTACCAACCGCTGCTGTTTATACACCAGCTCGCTGCCGATATTAAAATTTATGTCAAGAGGCAAGTTGACGATTGAAGGAGGCTGGCCCTTTATAGTTGTTGAAATCCTTGCCGAAGAACTGTAGCTAACTGGCTGCCCGTTTCCGGGGATTTGATCTGAGCGCAAATTGGTTATAACAAGTGAAGGCTTAACTGAATTGGCTGCAATATTTGAGAAGTAATGTTTTATGGGCATAGACCAGTAGGTGGAAAAAAGTGATGTTAGTTTGGATGTAATGGCGCGATCGGGAAACAACGGTAGCACCGGAGTAGTTTGCACCTTTCCATTACTGATGTAAATATAATCCACATGCCATGTATCATACGGGCCCGATAAGCGTGCAAAGTTTCTTATCCTGAACTGAAATTTGTCGTGGAAGAAGCGCTCGCCCGTAATGGGTATGGTCAGTTGTTCAAACTTGTCTTTTGCGAGTGTGCCGTCATTTTCTTTCGTCCAAATTGTTTCCCAGCTTCCGGTGCTGTTCTTAAATGAAAGTGCCAATAAGTCTCCGAGATCGGGCGGCTCACCATTTCCATGAAACTGATAAAAGAAGGAAATGAAAACCCTTGATCGGTCTGCTTCACTCACCAGGTCCATGCGGATTGGGGCCGACACCATTTTGTCTGCGTAACCTTTGGCGAGCACATCATTTACGCTATAGGGTTTGCCAAGCGAATCCAGTCCGTCAAAGGTGGCCACGTTCAGCGAGGGTGGATTGATGCCCATGCCATCGTTCACCCAAACTGATTCTCCGTATTCCCACAACTTGCTTTTTGGTTTTCCGTTTCGCACGGAAGAAAAGTCATCCCAAAAGGGCAGAAATATCGGATCGGTTTTTTTGGTGCGCTGTGCAGTTGCTTTCTTTTCTGAACTTTCTTTTTGGATGGGAACAATCACAAACTGACCAATGCTTTGATGAGCTATGGTAAGTGTTATTGCGAACAGGATTGTTTTTATCACCTGAGTAATTTAATTGTTGAACGGATATATATGTAACGATGCGCTCCGGCCAGGGATAGAACTGCCCGCCTGACCGGACGGGCAGGGAAAGCCCCACGCGCCTCGTGTGGGACTTGGAACGCCTGCCTGTCCGGTAGGCAGGGATAGCTCCGCTTTGCGAGAGCCCTCGTTGAATCGGGGCCCGGTGGCCCCGAAGTTTCGGGGCCATGCCGCCAAAAAATAAGTTGTCAAAGTTGTTGTACACCCCATTCCCAACCGTTCAAATTATTTGTCACCATTTGTTTCATTGTCTATTTTCTCTTCTTTTTCTTCCACCTCAGGTTCTACATACCCTTTCGGTCCAATCCACAAATCAACGGGGTCGCCCACGCGCACGGAGTCACCCGCCAATGGATATTGTTTGAAAACGAATATCTCCATGCCCGTAGTATCAATTCCTTCCGCGATTTCTACAGAACCCAAATGCAAATCCCAACCTCCCAGTTTGAATTTTGCCCGCTCAAAGGTATCGTTTATCAAATTGCCTATCACAAAATCGGCAGGCCCATTGCCGTCACCAACTATCAAGTCAATAACAGCACCTTTCGGTATGCGGGTGCCTGGTAAAATTATCGTGCCGTTGTATCTCATTTCTTTAACAAGGTTTTGAAACGGACTTGGCACGTAGAGTATCCTGCCGCGCTTGAGTTCATTGCTTTTCAAAACCACGGTGGCGTTTATCAACGAGCGGTCAACCAGATCGGGCAACGGCAGGGTAGGGGGTGTTACACGGTTTAAGGAAACATAGATCATGCGGTTCTCCTTTACTTTTGATCCTGCCTGCGGAAATTGCCGCAGCACCGAGAGCGGAGGATGGTCGGCAGAGTAGGCAGAGTCGTTTATGGTAAACCTAAAATCATGTTCTTTTACAAAGGCATCAATTTCATTTATGTGCATGCCGGTGAGGTCGGGCACGGTAATCGATTCGCCATGATTGGTGAGCGAAGGCAAATAGACATAAAAATATATAATGGCAAAGAGCAACAGGGTGCCAACTGTGATGGCGAGGCTGGCGAGCAACCCACGCACGGATGTGCTTTTGAATAAATTTTTTTTTGAGGCCATTCCGTTAAAACTTTAGCGAAGATTGGTAATCGCGCTGGATGCGCATCGACTTTTTATATCGCTCATCGGCAAGGTCGGCAAGCTGTGTGATTAAATCGGTGAACGAAATGCCGCGTTCTTTCCACATCATGGGGAACATGCTTGAGTTCGTGAAGCCCGGTATGGTATTTATTTCGTTCACATAAACATTCTCTTCTTTGGTGAGGAATAAATCAACGCGCGAAAAATCTTCGCAGCCAAGTGCCTGATAAGATCGGATTGAAATGTCTTGAATCTTTTTGGAAACAGAGGGCTCTAACTTGGCTGGCACTACAATGGAGACTGCTTCACCATCCACATACTTAGCATCGAAGGTGTAGAATTCATAGTTGCTGCTGATCACGATTTCGCCTGGCAGCGAAGCCGTGGCGGGATGGTTGCCTAGAATGGCACATTCAATTTCGCGCCCTGTTATAAACTCTTCAAACAAAACAGTGTGATCATAGCGGTACGATTCGTTCAAAGCGTTTTCAAAATCCCCTTTCAATTTTACTTTTGAAACGCCCACCGAAGAGCCGAGGCTGGCTGACTTCACCATGAACGGGAGCCCCAGAATTTTTTCGATCTCTTCGAACGTGAATTGCTTTTTGTCGGAGTAATGGGAAAACAAAAACCGTGTAACGGGAATGCCAGCTTCTTTCAGCAATTTTTTTGCCACCAACTTATTTATGGATATGGCCGAGCCTTCCACACCGCTTCCAATCATGGGTATGCTCATGGCTTTGAGCAAACCTTGTATGCTTCCATCTTCGCCATCGGTGCCGTGCAGAACCGGAAAAACAATGTCGGGGACAAATGATGATCCATCCTTGGAAAAAAATTGTGGCTTTGTCGGATTGAGCGCAAGCGTGAGTTCGTGGCCCGATTCAATTTCTTTGCTCACGGTTTCTGTTTTGTACCAAACTCCTTGTGTGGAGATTCCTATGAGGATGGGATCAAAGAGTTCGCGGTCTATGTATTGGTGGATGTTGCGGGCCGAGTTGATGGAAACCCCGTGCTCCACCGAGCGGCCTCCGTACAGTATGGCTATTTTCTTTTTGGTCATGGTGAAAAATCAATCCCAAATATGCCCATGATTTTGCGGATTTCAATAATTCTTAATGGGGAAATCGGTTTGAGCGGTAGATGATCCGGCTGAAGCAATTGATATGCCTTTAGGTGACGTTGCAAAAAAATAGTTGTTGCGTGTCGCCTTCGTTGATGTAGGTCAAAAATAGTTGTTGACCCGCAACGAGGAGAAACTTCAATTAGTCCCGCTCAGAATTTGAAAATTGACAGATCAAAAATGGAGATTTGAGATGAGTTGGTCAGGCAAGCATCTCTTAACGGAGCGACCAACTTCATCAAGGATCTAAAATAAGTTGTGGCAGGTCGCCTGACCCGCCACTTGGAGAAACTTCAATTTTATTCCCATTCTCAGAATTTCATAATCAACAAAGGAAAAATGAAGATTTTGAGAAGGTGATGTTTGTAAAAAAATAGTTGTTGACCCGAAGCGATGAGAGACTTCAATTTAGTCTTACTCTCAGAATTTTATAAGCTAACAGGCAAAATGAAGATTTGAGAAGAGTTGATCAGGCGACCAACTCCAACAAGGGTAAAACATCAGGTTTACTGGTTGCAAATTGAACCGAATTATAGAAACAATAGTCAATCAGTAGGAACTTAATCCCGTAGGAAAATTTTAACTTGAAACTTAAGTGTGCTGGCTCGACAAAAAGGCGGGGGTGTGATGGAATGCGGGAGGAAGCATCTTTTTGTCTTGACTTTTTTCCCCAACGGGATGCCTTTGGCGTGGGTACTTTTTTGTG
>JAYVAI010000319.1:0-3564 GCA_043751075.1 Cyclobacteriaceae bacterium
TTGATCGCGGCCATCCACACCATGATCACTTACAAGAACAGTAAGGCTGCTTTGAAAACAGCTATCATCCTCAACATCGCAGTATTTGTACTTATCCTCTATTCAACTTTTCTGACACGAAGCGGCATTCTGGGCGATGCCTCTGTTCATTCGTTTACTGACCTGGGCCTCTCCGGTCAGTTGTTGATCTATCTCTTGTTCTTCACGGTGGCTGCCATTGTCCTTTCTGTTGTGCGATGGAAAGAAATTCCCACATCCGAAAAAGAGTCGTCCGTTTATTCGCGTGAGTTTTGGATTTTTCTGGGGGCCGCCACCCTTTGCCTTTCCGGATTTCAGGTGATCATCCCCACATCGTTTCCGGTGATCAACGAAATAGGAAGTTGGTTTGGTGCCGACCTGCGCTTGGCCGTGCCAGGCGAGCAAACATTGTACTATTCCAGGTTTCAGATTTGGTTTGCATCAGCCATCGCACTGCTATCGGGCACAGGCCAGTTTTTTTGGTGGAAGCGGATTGAAAAGGAGAAATTGAAAAAAGAAATCATTCCACCGATATTAATTTCTTTGGTTGTGTTTGCGCTAATCATTGTGATCGCGAAAGTTTACACACCGGCATACCTCGTGCTCACGCTTGCCGGAGTCTTTATCATTATCTCCAACATCAACGTGCTAGCATCGGTGGTGAAAGTAAACCCATCCTTGTCGGGAGGGGCACTTGCCCACATTGGCATTGGCATGATGTTGATTGGTGTGATGTTTTCGTCTGGCTATTCCACGGTGGTGTCGCTCAACAATACGGGCATGTTGATTTCGAAAGAACTGCCCACGGAATTCAACCGCGATAATCTTTTATTGTTTATCAACGAGCCGCGCAGCATGGCCGGTTATGAAATCGAATTTCTTGGCGAACGTGTGGAGCCGAAAAAAGTAAATGGTTATGTGAGCAAAAATGACATTGACCTCACCTTCGACCCTTATAAAGTAGTGGCAAAAAAAGACATTGAGTTTCAAGGAAAAAAAATACTGAACGCGAAAGACACCTTCGAAATAAATCCGGAGAACACCTATTATGAAATTGAATTAAGAAAAGATGGTGAAGTAGAAGCCATCTTGTTTCCGCGCATTCAAATCAATCCCTCCATGGGCGGCTTTGTGGCCTCGCCCGATATTAAAAGAAATATTGACCGCGACCTCTACACGCACGTCTCGCTGCCTATGAACCGCGAAGAAGAACCTACGTGGAGCGAAACGGAAGAAACACGTGTGCGCATAGGCCAACAGTTTTTTGTAAACGACTACGTGGCTGTGTTGGAAAGCGTAACCAAAATAAATCAGATTGAAGGCTTTGACCTGGCACCCGATGATGTTGCCGTGCAAGCCAAAATAAAAGTCACAGGCGAGCGCGACACGTATTATTCCGAACCGATATTCCTGATAAAAGGCCGCGAGCAAGTGGGCAGGCTCTCCTCCGAAATAAATGACTTGGGTGTGAAGATTGCGCTGCTCAACATCCACCCCGAAACAAATGAATTCACCCTTGGATTGAACACACGCCAAAAAGACTGGGTGATAATAAAAGCGATGGAAAAACCTATGATCAATGTGCTGTGGCTGGGCACCGGAATATTGATGATCGGATTTTCGATGGCGATGGTGAGGCGATTTAGGGAGTTTAGAAGGAGTGCAACCGGATCTGGCGCGAACTAAAAACAGTAGCTACCTTCTGTTCTTTTTCTTTCGCAACACATCCACCATTTCAATTACTTCAGAAGGGTTTCTTTCAAAATAATCTGCGATTTTAAAAATAATAGTATCGTTTCGCTCAACCCTTCAAGGGTTCGAAACACTTGAAGGGTTTTTTCGATTTGACAATTTTAAGTTGAAACGACACTAGCCAAGGGAGAGGTTGGAATATAGGCCGCTCCATGTTACAGTTGTCGGCAAGTTCTTGTTGCCTAATCCTACTTTGTCAAGTTACTTCCAATTAATGAAAATGTCATCGCGGGCGAGGGGCTGAACCTATATCACTATTGAAAATATTCTACTCGACCCGCGATCCCGACAAAAAAGATTGGCGCAAACCTTAACGAGATTCCAATGTGGGATGATCCTCTGAGGATGGTATTGAGAATAAGTTGGTCAGGCGACCAACTTTAACAATCGGCAAGTTCCTGCTGGCCCACTCCTTTTCTTTCCCTAGCTGCAAGAGGACCCTGCCAAATAACCCCATTAAACCGCTTTACGGGAAAAACCACGTATAAAATACGGGGAAAACTACCTTTAAAATACGGGGAAAAACTCCGTATAAAATACGGGGAAAACCCCGTTGCGCTGAATGCCATTTACCATTCATCTTTGCAAAGTGCCCGATCGGCATACATGACTTAAAAGTTAACTAATGATTTTTTCCTTGCTAAAACTTAAAAGCCACCTGCGTTGATTAACTCGTTCCCCTTTTATCAACAGCTTGACCAAATGGACTGCGGGCCCACCTGCCTGAAGATGATTGCCAAATATCATGGGCGAAGTTTTTCACTCAATGAGCTGCGCAACAAATCGTTCATTACCCGCGAAGGTGTTTCGTTGCTGGGCATCAGCGAGGCAGCCGAAGCCATCGGGTTTAGTACCATGGGCGTAAAATTGCCATTCGATAAAATGATTGAAGATGCACCGCTCCCCTGCGTTGTGCATTGGAACCAAAACCACTTTGCCGTATTATATAAAGTCAAGCAAAATAAAATTTCTGTGGCCGACCCTGCCACCGGGCTGATCGCTTACACGAAGGAAGAATTTTTAAAGTCGTGGCTCTCCACTTCCTCCAATGGCAGTGGTGTAGGTGTGGCATTACTGCTTGAGCCCACTCCGGCTTTTTATGAAACAGAACCAACCACTGATAAAAATACGAAGCTTGGCTTCCATTATTTATTTGGCTACTTAAAAACATACCGCAGGTTTAGTGGGCAGCTATTGATCGGGCTTTTGTTGGGCAGTTTGATCCAACTCATCCTCCCCTTCCTCACCCAATCCATTGTTGACGTGGGCATCAACACGCGCAACACACCATTTATATATATTGTGTTGGCCGCTCAACTCATGCTCATCTTTAGCCGCACCTCGGCAGAGTTTCTCAGGCGGTGGATATTGCTGCACCTCAGCACCCGAATCAACCTTAGCATCATTTCCGATTTTCTTATCAAGCTCATGCAGTTGCCCATGAGTTTTTTCGATTCCAAAAAAATTGGCGACATACTACAGCGCATAGAAGACCACAGCCGCATCGAGCGGTTTCTGAGTTCCTCTTCCCTCAGCATCCTGTTTTCTTTTTTCAACCTTATTATCTTTGGCGTGGTGCTGGCACTCTATAGCGTGCCCATCTTCCTGGTATTTTTTGCCGGCAGCACCTTATATATAGTGTTCGTGCTGTTCTTTTTAAAGGTGCGAAAAGAGTTGGACTACAAGCGGTTCAACGAACTCTCGCGCAACCGCAGCAGCCTTATCCAATTGGTAAACGGCATGCAGGAGATAAAGCTCAACAACTGCGAGCGCACCAAGCGGTGGGAGTGGGAG
>JAYVAI010000320.1:0-9529 GCA_043751075.1 Cyclobacteriaceae bacterium
GCGGGTCGAGTAGAATATTTTCAATAGTGATAAAGGTTGAGCCCCTCGCCCGCGATGACATTTTCATTAATTGGAAGTAACATGACAAAGTAGGATTAAAGAGTTTGGTATTTGTGTTATGATTTGATGAGTGGACAAACGAGGCAATATTGGGGACTTCTCAAACTAAAAAATGTAGAGAATATATTTTGTAGGATACCTTCGCGCCTGCCATGCTTGTCGCCATCAAGGTGGACGGGTGCATTTCAAAAAGACACGGTCGCTGACTTAGACAGTAAAAAAATCAGCAGAAATTTCTATGTGAACTGGCAGTTTTGTGTTTGGGACTAAAGTCCCTTGAAGTTTTACTGTCAATTGCCACGGGCTTAAGCCCGTGGCAATTGAAAACTCGAAGGAAGTGGGCTTTAGCCCAAAGTATAGATGCATCTCCATAAAAATACGCTTGCGCGCAATGGAAGTTTATGACATCTTGTATAGATGAATACCTCGCCCCAATTCCTCAACCATTTCAAATCCAACATCATGACTTATAAAAATAAGCTTACTGCGATCTTGTTTGCTGCTTGCTTTATTTTTTTCTATGGCTGTCAAAAGAAAGCAGATGACCTCAGCTTATACAGTGGGAATGCCTTCAACGAAAGCATCCGGCCAACCGAAGCCCGCACACCCGAAGAGGAACGCTTGGGGTTTAAACTTCCTCCCGGTTTTGAAATACAATTGTTTGCTTCTGAGCCCAACATTGACAAGCCCATCAACATGCAGTTTGATGCCAGGGGCCGAATGTGGGTAACGCAATCTTTTGATTACCCTTTTCCGGCAGCACCCGGAACAAAAGGAAAAGACCACCTGACAATTTTAGAAGACACCGATCACGATGGTGTGGCCGACAAGTTTACAGTTGTGAACGATTCACTCAACATCCCCATAGGAATATTGCCGGTGGTGGATGGCGCAATCAATTTTAGCATCCCTAACCTGTATAAGTTCACCGATGCAAATGGCGATGATAAAATTGATAGTAAGAAGATTTTGCTTGGCCCCTTCGGCTATACTGACACCCATGGAATGGTGAGCAACTTCATTCGTGGTTACGATGGATGGGTTTATGCCTGTCATGGTTTTACCAACATATCGAATGTGGCCGGTGCCGATGGCGACACAATCAAAATGATATCCGGCAACACATTTCGTTTTCGCCTTGATGGGAGCCGCGTTGAGCAAATGACCTTTGGGCAAGTGAATCCATTCGGGCTGGCCTTTGATGAACATGGATATATTTATTCAACCGACAGCCATAGTTCACCTTTGTATCAATTGATCCGTGGTGGCGATTATCCTCACTTTGGAAAAATACCAGTCATGGCCTTTGGCCCCGATATGAAATCGTTCGAGAAGGAAGCCACTGCCCTTTGCGGGATTGCGCACTATGCCGACATAAAGTTCCCGAAAGAATTTCAGGGCAATTTTTTTATTGGCGATGCTGTAAATTCAAGAATTCATCGTTACTCGTGGGAGTTTAAAGGATCCTCGCCTGTGGGTAAATCAGAGATAGACTTCGTGATGAGCGAAGACCCGTGGTTCCGCCCGGTGAATGTAAAGTTGGGGCCCGATGGTGCATTGTACATTGCCGATTTTTACAACGCCATCATTGGTCATTATGAAGTTCCGCTCGGTCATCCCAAAAGAGATAAAGAGCGTGGCCGGATTTGGCGCATCACATACAAAGGCGACCACAACGATCTTATAGACCTTTCAAAATCTTCTATCAATGAGTTATTGGCTTCCTTGGATGCCGACAATTTAATTGTGCGCATGGCTGCGGCCGATCAGATATCGGATAGGATTGGCGAACCCTCCATTGAATATTTAAAAGCATTGATTGATGATGATGAAATAAGCGCAAGTCCCAAAAAATACATTCAAGCTCTTTGGATACTATATCGCCTCAACGCATTGAGCAATGACATCTTAAAAGAATCCATCGTCCATTCTTCACCTTTGGTCAGGTTGCACACACTCCGTATCCTGCGCGAATGGAAATCAAATCCAGAAATTTTTCAACCGCTGATTAAAAATTCCTTGAACGACAGCGATGCACACGTAAAGCGTGCGGCTGTCGAATTGCTAACTGATGATGCTGCGCTTTCTTCCGTGGAAGCATTGCTCACCCTGTTGAACACGGCCCCGCCCACCGACACGCACTTGATCTATACATCGCGGTTGGCCTTGCGGAATTTGTTGCGCAACAACGGAATGATGAAGCAAGTGTTCGCAAAAGAATGGAGCCAGGAGAATGCGAGCCTTGTAGCCGGTGTGCTGGTGGATGTTCCATCGGCTGATGCGGCCCTGTTCCTCCACAATTATCTGAGCAACTATTCCATCCCTAAAGAAAAGATACAATTGACCTATCAACAAATTGTGCGCTTCATTCCACCAAAACAATTGGAAAGTGTTATCCTCAAGGCAAAAGCGAAAAAGGATGACATCGATTTAAATTCATTGATGTTTAAAGGTATAAAAGATGGATTGGCACAACGGGGCGGAAATGTGAGCACAACATTGCTACAACCCTGGGGCGTAGAAATAGCTGAAGGTTTGTTGAAAAAATATCCAGCTGGCCATATCCCCAGGTCAGATGAAATAGCATCGCAGCAAATTTTAGCAATACAACTTGCCGGGGACAATAAAGCCCGCTCGCTTGAGCCCTTGGTAAAAGCCTTTCTTGATCAGAAACTGATTACGGATGTGAATGTAAAAATTTCGGCCTTGAGAACTTCCCTCATGCTCGCTTCCGACAACAGCGCTATTGACGTGGCCGGAAAAATATTGATGAGCGATACCACAAAGTTACCGTTGAAGAAAAAGGTAGCGGCCATGCTTGGCGAATTTCCAGGAGCGGCAACAAACAAGGTATTGACACAGGTAAAAAATGTTCCACCAGATATGGAGGTTGTGATAGCCACCTCGCTGGCAAACTCAACGGATGGAAAGAATATTCTTTTCAATCAAGTGAGAAGTGGTGCGTACTTGACCCGCACCTTAATAGACCCACGCGTGGAAGAAAGGATACTCCTGAATATTTCGGCAAAACAACAACAGGAATATGATGCCCTTACGGCTAACATTGAACCTATCCATGTGGAAAGGCAATCGTTGATCAATGAAAGAGTGAAAGTTTTCAATGATTTTAAACCGACCACAGCCCAATTGGATTCAGGGCAAATGATCTTTGGCAGCAACTGCGGCACGTGCCACCGAAAGTTAATTGACTCCGGTATCGGTCCACAACTCCACGGTGTTGGCAAGCGCGGGGCCACAGCGTTGGCAGAGAAAATCTTAGACCCGAACCGCAACATCTCAGAGGCATTTAGGAACTACGCGATAAAACTAAAAAACGGCAACGTACTGACAGGGCTATATCGCAGGGAACAAGGCGCAGTGATTATATTTGGCGACCTCAACGGAAAAGAGTTCTCCGTTGCAAGAAAAGACATGGCCGAAATGAAGGCGTCACGCTTTACGATTATGCCCGATCACTTTGGTGCTTCGCTTTCGCAAAAGGAATTTAATATGTTGCTGGCCCATTTGCTTACATGGTAATGAAATATGACTGAGAAAATTTACATACATATAATTGATGGGGTCGAGGCTTGGATAGTTGTTAATACTGAACGACTAAATGACAAAGAATTTTTAATAAAGGACTTTATTGACTTCGACACAGATGACACTTCATTTGTATCTCAGTTCATACCTGGGGACATTGTAACACGCAAGATAAGGGAAAAGGAAAATGATAAATATTGGATAGCGGACAAACTGGTAAAGCCATCTGACCACAAGGACAAATTATATTTAGAGTTTCTTTATAGAATAGTAGCAGGAGACAAGCCAAAAGACGAAAAAGAACGACAAAGATATTCTGACGTGATAGCAAGGACAAGAAAGGAAATTAGTAATGGTAAATTTCACTACTCAGCTATTGTTAACTATGTCAAAGGAATTGGGACTCGATGAAAACGGTCAGCGCACAATTATTTGTGTCAGGCGGGGGTTCGGTGTCCTCATGAAGTTTTATTATTTTTATTTCTTTCGGTCATGGGAAAAAATTACAGTTTCAAAATCCTCGCCCAGCACAAGTATTGAGTGTTGGACTGCCCGACAAAAAGGAACTTGAGAGATTTATTAAAAAGCAGTTCAACGTAAATCAAAACCAAATGAAAAATAAATATAATGTTCCCTATCTCACGTTGGCACTCTCTATAGTGCTAACCTTCACCTCTGCACCAATACAATCGCAAGGAATAGCTGTGACGTTCGAAAAATTTCATCTCTGGGATGAATTCTATACCGAAGGTGCCACCGTGGCCGATGTAAACAAAGACGGAAAGACGGACATCATTGCCGGGGCACGATGGTTTGAAGCACCCTCCTGGAAAGTGCACGACATCTGGAAGCACAAAAAATTTGATTACACCAAAGGGTACAGCGATTCATTTCTAAACTTCGCCATGGACGTAAACGAAGACGGATGGGTGGACCTGATATGTTTTGATTTCCCCGGCAAGGAAGTGTATTGGTTTGAGAACCCAGCAGGTGCCGAATTGTTGTGGAAGCGAAACCTGATAGACTCCGTGGCTTCCAATGAATCGCCTATGGTAGTTGACGTTGACAGCGATGGAAAAAAAGACCTAGTGTTTGGCAATGAAAAAAAAGGACAGATGGCCTGGTTCAGTTCTATGGTAAAGGCAAAGAAAGTAACCTGGAAGCGCACCGCTATCAGCGAGGAAAACTCGAAAGGCGTGGGATTGTTTTCGCACGGGCTTGGGTGGGGCGATATTAATGGGGATGGCATTAAAGATGTGATGATCCGTGGCGGATGGTGGGAAGCACCACGCGACATGAAAACTTCTCCCTGGAAATTTCATGAAGCCGATTTGGGCGAACCGTGTGCTCAAATGCTCGCGTATGATTTTGACAACGATGGCGATGCCGATGTGGTTTCTTCTTCAGCTCACGCCTATGGTGTGTGGTGGTATGAACAAGATTTTGATAAGGACAAGAAAAGTTATTTCATCACACACTTGATCGACAGTACATTCTCCGAGTCGCACAGCCTTGTATTGGAAGATGTGGACAAAGACGGCTTGCCTGACCTGATCACTGGCAAACGCTTTTTTGCACATCAGGGAAAAGGCCCCGGTGGGTTGGAACCTGCCGTGTTGTATTGGTTTGAATTGTTAAAGGACGGAAAGCAAAAACCCGTTTGGATAAAACATCTGATTGATGATACATCCGGTGTAGGGATTCAATTTGTTACAGAAGACATGAATAAAGACGGCCTGCCGGATATTGTTATAGCCAACAAGAATGGTGTGTTTTATTTTGAGCAGCGCAAATAAATTGTGGGAAGAAACTGATTTCCGTTTTCAATCTTGAAGTCACTTGCCCTAAACAATATAAAGTTTGTTGTAATACTCCTCCAGCATGCGCTTCACGGCAAAGGGTTTATGCGTGGTGAGCACACTCTGCTTCATCATCTCCACCCATTGCTCATTGTTTTTGTAGTACGTGGGTATCACTTCATCGAGCAGCACCTGGTATAAAGCTTTCTGGTCGTGGGCATCCAATTTCTTTTCGTTTTTATTTTGATAGCCATCACCTATCTGCCAGCCATTCACACCGTGCTGGCAAGCCTCCGGCCACCATCCATCCAAAATGCTTAAGTTGAGCACACCATTCATGGCGGCCTTCATGCCAGACGTGCCGCTTGCCTCCTGCGGCCTTCGCGGGTTGTTGAGCCACACATCGGCCCCGCGCACCAACATGGCACCGATGGTCATGTCGTAATTTTCTAGGAAGACAACAGACTGTGGATATTTCTTTGTCAGTGCCACAATGTTGGCCACAATTTTTTTTCCTCCATCATCCAACGGGTGGGCCTTGCCCGAGAAAATAATCTGAAGTTTGCCGCTCTTAAAGAGCTTGTCGGCTTTGGACCGATCGCTGAAAATAAAATTGCTCCGCTTGTACGGTACGGCCCTGCGCGAGAAGCCGATCAGGAGTGCGTCCTGTTTCAACTTCACACTGGTGCGCTCGTAAACAAATTTCAACAGCTGTTTTTTGTTTTGCTGATGCAATCTCCAGATCGCATCGGAACTGCTGCTTGCCGCTTTAACAATCCTGTCGTCCACCCACGTGGGCATGTGTATGGCGTTGGTGATGCCGATGATCTCTGCCCGGCCCTTAACATCTTTCCACATTTTATTGGCCGTGGCCGCATGCAGTTGAGCAACGGCATTGGCCTTGCGCGACAGCCGCAAGGCGCCCACCGTCATATTGAATGGCGAGCCGCCTAATTGTTTCAATTGCTGTTTTGTAAATGCCCCATTGTCTGCGCCCATGTACATGAGGCGGTCGAGATAGTGCGATTCATTTCCCTGCACCACCGGAGTGTGTGTGGTGAAAACGATCTGCTGGCGGGTGGCATCCAATGCTTGTGCGAAAGCCTTGCCGCTTTCCATTTTCTCGCGTACCAATTCAAATCCGGCAAACAGTGCGTGCCCTTCGTTGAAGTGATATACATCCACGGGTATCTTCAATGCGCGCAATGCTTTTACCCCACCAATGCCAAGTACCATTTCCTGGGCAATCCGCTCTTCGCCAAACCATCCATAAAGCTGGCCGGTGATCCAACCATCTTCATTGCCGGGCACATCCGTATCGAGCAAGTATAATGGTGCGTTGCCAAATTTCTGACAGAGCCACACCTTGCACTTTACAGTGCGCTTGCGGATGTTGACAGAAACGGTGACCCCAGTGTCTTTTAAAAAAGGATAATCATAAATGGGAAATGTATCGATGGCTTTGCCCTCGGGCGAAATGCGCTGATCGGTATAGCCTTGTTTCCATTTTATGCCAATTCCAACAATCGGGAATTTGTGGTCTTTGGCACCTTTCAGATAATCGCCAGCCAGAATGCCCAGGCCACCGGCATACATTTTAAAGTCACTCTGCAAGGCGTATTCCATACAGAAGTAGGCAACATGAGGGAGTTCGGTTTTTTTCATAATATTTTATTTCTATTTGAAAGATAGGGAATGAAGATCAAACTTGTGCTATGGTGTTGGCATTTGGGTGTATGACATATTGCCCTGACCAGTTCGTACACTGGTTTACCATTCAATTTTTTAGTTTTTTAGTTTGTTCGTATTTGGTTCAACTTTTGATTTGGCACTTTTTTGTCTTGACACAAAAAAGTACCCACGCCAAAGGTATCCCATTGGGAAAAAAAGTCAAGACAAAAAAATGCTTCCTCCCGCATCCCATCGCACCCCCGCCTTTTTGTCGGGCCAGCGCGCTTGAGTTTAAAGATAAAAAATCCTCTACTGGATTTAGTTTTTTTTCACTAAGATATCTATATCTCCATTTAAATTGGCAAGTAATTGAGAGGGTGCAATTTGTCATACACCCGTTGCATTTCAAATTCCCTTTGCTGGTGATCCGCCACAAAATAATAACGAGAAAGCGGCTCACGGCCGTGATGATAGAAGCAACTTTTTAGTCAGCCCCAAAGCAGACAAGGAATTTCGGATGCTGAAATAGTATCGTCATCAAATGAAAAACAACCAGAGCGCACTGGCAGCCATGATGGCCACTACGGCAATAAAAAATTTGATGGCAAAGGCTTTGCTCCCTTGCAGATAGGAATAAACTGTTTTGCTCAGCAGGTTTGTGGCATTGATTACGATGAAGGTAACGAAAGCAAACTTGTAGGTAATTGTATGCCCGGCCATTTCGGCCAAGTTCACAATGATTGCATCAATGCCCACGAAGGATCCAATAACGGAGCTGATGATAAAACCAGATTGCCCAAATTCAATAAGGCATATCTTGGTCACGATTTTGATCACGATCAACAAGGCCGCAAACTTCAGGGCCGGCAACAGCGAGAATATCTGCGTTGTTTTTTTCTCCTTATCATCTTCTTGCTCCTTTGGTTCCTTCTTCTTAAAGAAAATAAGGGAGATGATTCCCGCAGTCAATATCATCAGCAAGATGCTGGGCGCAATAGACACAAGCCAAGTTGGGTTAAGCGGCCCCACCAATAAAAATATTTGTAAAAAGCTTGCCAGGTTTGCAAGTATGGCGGCCCCCACTAAGTGATTGATAAATTTGGAATTTTTGCTCCGCTGCGCCAGCGACTGCGTGGCCGAAGTGGAAGAAACAAAGCCAGCCATAAAACTGGTGAGGGCAAAACCATTTTTATTGCCCACCATCCTGCCGAGTATATATCCAAAAACATCGATGCCCGTGATAAGCACCACCACAATCCAGATTTTTCTGGGATTGATCAAATCCAAGCTATCAAATTTTCCCAAGTCAACATTTAATCCTTGCAAGATGTTGGGCAACACCGGAATGTCTTTCAACTTATAAGAATAATCGGGCAACACGGGCAAGGCCACCAACGCGATAATGGCATAACTGATAAACGCTTGCACTTCTTGCCGCGATACGCCCGCCACCAGCTGAGTTGTTCTTGATTTTAATGACATGACAAAAACCAAGGTGACAAAAATGGCCACGGTAATTTGCAAGGGAATAATATTGATTGTTAGCAACAGCCCGATCAAAAAAGTTACGAAGGCCGACAATTCGCTGGTGATGCCAAAATCGTGTGTGGTCAGTCCTTCTGCTATGTAATTTGAAATCAGCAAGACCATGAAGCCGATAACGACAACCAATGCCAATGAAGAATAACTGTGCACAACGAAAATGCCGGCCACTGCGCCAAGAAGGGAAATCAGTGAAAAGGTGCGTATGCCTCCAACACTGCCCGAACGCGATTCACCCTGTTTGCTGCTTTCGCGCTCAAGGCCAATGCTTGCCCCAAAAATAAGAGCGAGTATCAGGTTGGTAAAGAGTTCAGAAATCATACGCGAAAATAGTGTTTGTATCATTCATCTTCATCAATCGGTTTTTGTGTTCATTGATTTAAAGCGACACATAAATATAAAAGTAGCAGGCAATACTTAAAACATGACATCCATCATCGTTGTATCCATTGAAAAATGTTTTTATGAATCTTTGTTAGTGAAATTGTTAAAATAGCTTCCCCGCTTCTAAACGGTTGTCCCTCATCGTCTCCCATTTCGGGGACGATGAAATGGAACGCCACTCACATAGTTAAATGTCATCGCGGGCGAATAAATAAAACTTTTAGAGTATCGAGAATATTCAACTGGACCCTCGATCCTAAATATGATGGTGCAAAGGTCAACGGGATTCCGGGTCTCGTTTTCTTGTGAACTGAATAGAAAATTCTCCCCTCGCCCGGAATGACACTTTAGATTTAAGAACGCAGTCGATTCTCTATGAAATGTCATCGCGGGCGAGTGCTCCAACTTTATCGTTGTTGAGAATCATCAACTCGACCCTGCCTGTCCGGTAGCTATGCCTTACCCAAATTTTAGGCAGCGATTTCATATGCGCTAGCGGCATTGCAAAGATGTTGATAGCCCCTCCA
>JAYVAI010000321.1:0-3556 GCA_043751075.1 Cyclobacteriaceae bacterium
GGTGTGTGGAAAACCACCGATGCAGGCCAAACGTGGCAAGGCATAACCGACAATTATTTTGGTGGCACCGTGGGCGCAGTGGCCGTGGCCGCGAGCGACCCCAACGTGATCTATGCAGGCGAAGGTGAGCAAACCTTGCGCAACAATGTGTCGAGTGGATGGGGCGTTTGGAAATCCACCGATGCAGGCAAGAGTTGGAAACATATTGGCCTTCGCGATTCAAAACATATTTCTCGCATACTCATCCATCCAAAAAACCCGGAGGTGGTGTATGTTGCGGCATTGGGAAACTTATGGAAGCCCAACGAAATGCGCGGTGTGTTTCGCAGCACCGATGGCGGCCAAACCTGGAAGAAGATATTGTACATCAACGAAACCGCTGGGGCGGGAGATTTGATTTTTGATCCGGGCAACCCACGCATTATTTATGCAACTACCTGGAACATGAAGCGCAACGGCTATCGCATGGACAGTGGCGGGCCCGATTCAAAACTTTGGAAAAGTTCGGACGGTGGCGATACATGGGAAAATCTTTCTGATAAGCCAGGTATGCCTGCGCCTAAAGGTATGAACGGAATTATTGGAGTGACCGTGTCGCCTGTTAACACCGATCGTGTGTGGGCCATCATCGAGAACACCGAAGCACCCGGAGTATATCGCTCGGACGATGCCGGCAAAACCTGGTCGCGCATAAACCAGGACAGGGCTTTGCTGCAAAGGGCATGGTACTATTGCCGCATCTATGCCGACACACAAAACGAAGACAAAGTGTTTGTGCTCAACGTAAGTTATGGAGTATCAAAAGATGGAGGCAAAACATTTGAATTAAAAAATGCACCGCACGGAGATCATCACGATTTGTGGATCGATCCCGACAATAACCAACGCATGGTAATGGCCGATGACGGAGGCGCGCAGGTGAGCAACGATGGAGGAGAAAACTGGACCACCTACCACAATCAACCAACAGCACAGTTCTATCGCGTCACCACCGATAATTCTTTTCCCTACAACATTCTCGGTGCGCAGCAAGACAACACCAGTGTGCGCATACCTCATCGCACCCATGGCAACAGCATTACAGAAAAAGATTGGACCGCATTGGCCATAGGCGAAAGTGCCCACCTGGCACCCGACCCAACCAATCCCAATATAATTTATGGCAGTGATTACAAGGGCTACATGAGCATGCAAAACCTTGACAACGGACAGGAGCGGAGCACCAATGTGTGGCCCGATCTTCCTGCCGGCTCGGGCGTGGAGATAATGAAGTATCGTTTCAATTGGAATTATCCGTTGGTGTTTAGTCACCACGATCAAAAGAGGTTATATGCAGGCTCTAATTTTTTGCACGTAACACACAACGGTGGCCAACAGTGGGATGTGATCAGCCCCGACTTGACGCGCGGTGAACCTGAAACTATAAAATCATCCGGTGGGCCGATCACCCAGGACAACACAGGAGCAGAATATTATGCAAACATTTTTGTGATTGCCGAATCGCCTTATACAAAAGATGAGATATGGACTGGCTCTGACGATGGCCTCATCCATGTAACTGTGGATGGCGGTAAGAACTGGAAGAACGTGACACCTTCAATTTCACCAAAGTATAACATGTGGAACAGCATCGATATAAACCCCTTTGTGAAAGGTGGAGCGTATGCCGTGGCCACTTCCTATAAGTTTGGCGACTACACTCCTTACATCTATAAAACTTCTGATTACGGAAAAACCTGGACGTTGATCACCACGGGAATCCCATCTGAAGAATTTGTGCGCACAGTTCGTGCTGACCCCAAAAGGCAAGGCTTGCTATATGCCGGAACAGAAAAAGGAATGTGGATATCTTTTGATGATGGTGCGAGTTGGTCGAAGTTGCAACTCAACTTGCCGCCCATGCCCATTGCCGACCTCGCGGTGAAGAACGACAACGTGATCGCGGCCACGCACGGCAGAAGCTTTTGGATGATTGACGACCTCACGCCTCTGCATCAACTAAATTCCGAAATGAATGCGCGTGAAGTTATTTTGTTCAAGCCCATGCCAAGCTACCGCATGCCGGGCAGTGGGGGAGGGCGCAGTGTAAACCGTAAACTCGAAGGCGAGAACCATCCCGGTGGCGTGATGATACATTTCTTTTTGAAAACTGTGGATGAAAAAGCGGAAGTGAAAATGGAAATATTGGAAATGAATGGGGTCGTTATAAAATCCTTTGGCAACAAAATGAAAGGAGTCGAGCAGATACCTGCGAAAACTGGCGGCAACCGTTTCGTGTGGGACATGCGCCATCCGGGATATAAAACATTTCCGGGTATGGTTTTTTACGGATCGCCAAACAATGGCCCCAAAGCAGTGCCTGGAAAATACAAAGTGCGCCTTACATTTAATGGCAACATAACTGAGCAGGAGTTTGAAATTTTGAAAGACCCACGCATCAACACCACAGGGGAAGAACTGCAATCACAATTTGATTTTCTGGTAAATGTGCGCGACAAGGTGAGCGAAGCCAATCAAGGTGTGATAGACATACGGAAAATAAAAGAGGACCTTACTTTTTTGAAAACAAAAATTGGCAGTGAAGCACAATACAAAGAGTTGGCCGAGGCTGTAAAGAAATTTGAAGAAGAGTTGACGGCCCATGAAAACAACATCCATCAGACAAAAAACCAAAGTGTGCAAGACCCGATCAACTACGGCATAAAAATGAACAACCGCCTCGCGCATCTGATGAACGAACAGGCGCAAGGCGATTTTGCCCCCACTAAGCAAGGCGAAGAAGTGCGCCAGTTGCTCACCAAAATGGTGGACGATGAATTGATAAAACTACGGAGCACCATAGACAAAAACGCTGAACGCATAAATGCTATGGCGAAAGAAAAAGGCATTGAAGTAGTAATGGTGAAAACCCAGTCGGTTGTGAATTGACGAGCAGGCAAAGGCCGCGATGACAGACGGACTTTTTAGTCAGCCCCGTGGCAAAGTAGAATTAACTTATTCCACCAAACTTAATATCCCCTGCTCCTTCGCTTCCAATGCCGATTGGCCCATCAGATATTTATCAACCACGCGCGCTGCTTCGCGGCCCTCACTAATGGCCCACACCACCAGCGACTGCCCTCTGCGCATGTCTCCGGCTGTAAAAATATTTTCAATAGATGTTTGGTAGCGGTTGGCTTTCACATTGCCGCGCTCATCGTAATCAATACCGAGCTGATCCAATAAACCCGTGTGCTGTGGATACAGAAAGCCCATGCCCAGCAAAGCAAGTTCGCACGGAATTGTTTTTTCCGTTCCCGGAATTTCGCTGAAGCCCGGGGCTTTGCCTGGCTCTGTTTTCTTTATTTCTACTTCTGCAATTTTTAATGCGGCAAGGTTTCCTTTTTCATCGCCAATAAATTCTTTGGTAACGATAGACCATTGGCGCTCGCATCCTTCTTCGTGCGAAGTCGAAGTGCGCAAAATCATAGGCCAGTTTGGCCACGGCATAGTTTCTGTTCTGTCTTTAGGTGGTTTCGATAAAATTTCAATTTGTGTTACCGATTTTGCACCATGC
>JAYVAI010000322.1:0-9467 GCA_043751075.1 Cyclobacteriaceae bacterium
GTCGTTACACGCCATGGAAGTTAAAGAGCCACAAGCACCTGAAAATAATTGGACAACAGGGTCAAAACTTGTTGATGCAGAAATTTGAATATCGTGAGAAGTTTGTGTTGCGGTAAAAGAGTACCATACATCATCATCTGCTGTACCTAAACAACCTGCTTGCGATTGCGAAGCGCAAGAGACATCGAAACGTTGCGAATACTATCTCCGGTTTCACCGGAGGCCATTCATATTCAAGCCCCTTTCGGGCTAGTGCAATTTGTCATACACCCGTTGCAATTTTATCCTGCTGCATAATCTGGGTTTAAGGTTACCTTTGTTTCTTTCTCAAAACTTTTAAGGAGCCTATGAACATAGCATACTGGCAGATCATCCGCGATGATACAAAAAGGACCTTTGAGGTGATTGGCAAGACCACCAACGACAATGCGTTTACCAACCGGACCTATGCCATGCAAAAAGCAGGCATGAACGTGAGCTGCACCACACCTCCCGTAACAAATAAAACCTCCAGCAAGGAGGCAATAAAAATAAGTGGCTACATCAAAGAAGCGGGGCTGAACGATCGGTTAATAAAACAGTATTCCGAAATAATACGGTCTGTTGACACGTGGTGATCTTCCGGATAATGCAATTACAGAATAGACAATAATTTGGTTTGCTCTGTCGCAATTTATGGATATAGGTTGCAATTTTTTCGGGTGCATTTCAAAACGCTGTGTCATTTCAGCAAGACCTCAAAGGTTTTTAAAAACTTGGAGGTCTAATCACGAGCATCGGCTGCGACATTTTGAAATGCACCCATTTTTCCTATCAAAAATTATTTGATACATTCAGGTTATGAAAACAAAAAATAAATTGTTAGAAACCAGATGCCGGTTGGCTCTCATCCTAATACCTTTCGTCATGTTACAATGCAACATCAAGCCGGAAAGCAAAACAACCACAAGCCAACAGGAACTTAAACTTTCCCTTGCTCAATGGTCCATACACCGCGCATTGGACAAGGGTACCCTGCGTGCCGAAAATTTTGCATCCATAGCAAAAAATGATTTTGGCATCCATGCCATAGAATATGTAAACTCTTTTTATAAAGTCCACGCAAAGGACAAGGCATTTTGGGAAAAGATGCGTGCCACTGCCGATTCGCTCCATGTAAAAAGCCTGCTCATTATGGTGGACGAGGAAGGAGACCTCGGCAATACAAATCAAGCCGAGAGGAGGAAGGCCGTGGAAAATCATTTCAAGTGGGTGGATGCCGCAAAAATTTTAGGATGCCACTCCATCCGCATCAATGCGTTTGGCGAAGGAAAGAAGGAGGAAGTGCAGGCCGCCATGGTGGATGCATTGAAGCAACTGTGCACCTACGCACTTAAAGACAGCATCAATGTGTTGATTGAAAACCACGGTCTTTACAGTTAGGATGGCAAGTGGGTGGCAGAAATAATGCGCCAGGTAAACATGCCCAACTGCGGCACCCTACCTGATTTTGGAAACTGGTGCACAGCCGAAAAATGGGGCAGCACCGAAGCAGAAAAAAATTGTGCGGAGCAATACGATCGCTACCAAGGTGTTTCCGAGATGTTGCCTTTCGCCCGTGGGGTCAGTGCCAAATCATACGCGTTTGGCGAGCAAGGCGAAGAAACGATCATCGATTATACCAAGATGTTATCCATAGTGAAAGCTTCCGGATTCACGGGATACATTGGAATTGAATACGAAGGATCGCCACTGAGTGAAAAAGACGGTATCCTCGCCACTAAGTCATTGCTGGAAAAAACGTGGGCCTATCTTGAGAAGTAAATAGCAGATCAAACAGGATATTAAATTGAGGTTATAAAAATTCAATTTCAGTTTATCATTTCCCCTCTGGGGAAACAGGAATGAGGTGGTGAAGGGAACAATTGAATTTTTAGAACTCCCCTAAATATACTTGGGAAATCAACCGGTCACATACGAAGTCGTGTTCACCTTCGCATGGAGTTGGTGAAGGAGGTTGTATAATCCGTAATAGGTTCGGTTGATGTAGAGGGCATCTTTCACGCCTCTTGCTTTCTTGGATTCGCGAAAAGCCTTCTGCTTGCCGATTTGTTCGCCAAATTTATAGAGCGAAGCAAAATATTCCGTATCCGAAAAATCGAACTCTTCAGTACGGAAAGGACGACCCAGCAACTCCACCATTTGCAAAAAAATCCCTGCGAAAAATTCTTGGTCGGCTTTGGTATCGTCATCATAAATAAACCGCAGCTCCCGAAAAATCCTGGACTGCCTCTCTTTATCGGAAAAAAAATCTTTGTTGAGCAACTGAAAGTAAACCTGATAAAACTCTTTGGAAATTTCTTTTACGCAGCCAAAATCTATAACGCCTAGTTTTTTGTCTTCGGTAATAATAAAGTTTCCGGGGTGTGGGTCTGCATGTAGCGAATTTAATGTGTGTATTTGAAAATGATAAAAATCCCACAAGGCTTGGCCTATGCGCTGCGACTCTTCGCGGGTGAGCGAGCCGGTCTTTAAAAGTTCCCCCAAGGGTTTGCCTTCTATCCAATCCATGGTCAAAATCCTATCTCCAGAAAACTCGGGATAGTAAGTTGGGAAAATCAGGTTGGGTATGTGTTTGCATTTTATTGAAAGGTCCATCGAGCGCTCCAACTCCAACTTGTAATCGGTTTCTTCCAAAAGGCGCGATTGCACCTCGCCAATAAATTCGTTGTAGTCGGCAGCATTGAGTTTAAACATGCTCAGGGCAATGGGCTTCACCATCGCCAAGTCGCTCTTTACGCTGTTGCCCACGCCTGGGTACTGTACTTTTACCGCCAGTTTTTTGCCCTTGAGGGTAGCGGCATGCACTTGCCCAATAGAGGCTGCGTTTACTGCGGACAAACTGAACGAATCAAAAATTTCGTTAGGCCGTTTTTTAAATGCCTGTTGAAATGTTTTTACCACCAATGGAAACGATAGCGGTGGTGCACTGTATTGCGCCATGGCAAATTGATTTTGATAGGCCGTAGGGAGCAGGTTTTTATCCATGCTCAGCATCTGTGCTACCTTCAATGCACTTCCTTTTAGTTGGCTAAGCGAGTTGTAAATGTCAGTGGCGTTGTCTTGGTGCAATTGGTCTTTTGACAGGCCGGGATTGATGAGGCTCTTTCCATAATGTTTGAGAAAGTTTGAACCAATGCGCGCACCGGTAGAAATAAATTTTGATGCCCGCTGAACTTTTGTTGTGGGTATTTTTTCTTGCTCTTTTAGGTTTGCCATTAAGCTCGTGCCGTTTGGTAGAGGAATTTTCCAAAGTCTATCGCATTGTCAAGCACCCCCTTACCAATTAAATCAAAGGCGAGGTTTACCGATTTTTCAATGGCGGCATCAGTATTTTCAAAATTGGCACTTTCATCCTTGCCCCAAAACTGCAAGATGAACGTGAGATGAAGCCAAAATATTTGATGATAACGCTTATCAAGAAAAGGTCTTTTAGCTATTTCGCCCGTAGCTTTTCCATCGTTGATGGCAGTTGCTATCCAATCCTCGAAGGCTAACTTGAATGTTTTTAAAAACTTGGGCGTTAGCGCAGGATTTTTCCACGAAGCCAATTGCATGAGCACAAAGCTCCTGTCGGATTTTAATACTTCGGCAAGGGCAAAATAAAAGGTGAGTATCTTTTCGCGAGCGGAAAGGGAAGCGTAACTGTCGTCCGATTGCAACCGCTGCCGAGTGGTTTCTATATATCCTTTCCAACTATTTTTTTCCAAGGCATCGAATGAAGCAAAGAGTTGATAGAAGGCATCTTCGGTTATTCCCAAATCTTTGCAGAATTTGAAAACAGAGGCCGGTTGTCTGCCTTCCGTCAATACGAAATCGCGATAGGATGTTGTTATCATTTCCGCGCTTGCCTTAGGAGCGGGTTTTGATTTGGTTCTTTTTGTTGTTTCCATGCGTATTTAACAATGGTGGGGGGTGAAAGGTTTAATCGAAGGGGTAGGAATTGACAAAATCAAATGGGCTATCCACCATGAGGGGAAATGATATTTGTCCTATTGCTCATTCAACCACCATACTTCCTCACAACAATATTATTGGCCACCTTAGTTGGGAGGGTGCTAAAAATCTCGGATCGATGATTTATTGAAGGGTGAACTCAGCGGTTTCCACGATGTTGCTTTTGTTCAAAGCCCGGTCTTTTATTTGAACGCGCAACTTCAACGTTTTGATGCTAAAAAGTGCCTTGAAGCCTGGCGATACCATACCATACCGTATCTTTCCTTCCAGCGGGGAACCCGTCTCTTCCTTATATAGGATGGGAAAACGGCCGTCAAATGTTCCTCCGCAGGTTGGATAGTCAAATTCTTCCCTCCAGTCGAATTCCGTAAACGTACCATCTCCATTCTTCACAAGAAAATCCACTTCAATATTGTAGTGGTTTGGGTTCAGTTCAAAATAAAGTGTATCAGTCACACCATTGTTTGTTCTCACTTCCCAGTTAGTGCAATTGAATGGTTTAACAAAAGCAGGGTAATTACTAAAAAAAGGATCTGTCCTTTTATCCTTATAGTTTACCGGTTTTTTGTTGGCCTTTATGAAATAGAATTTATTGTTGTAGCAGATGTCTTCCGAAACGCAGCCTGTTTCGTGTGCGGCCAGGCCGAGGTCTCCGTCACCATCTTTAAAGGAAACGGTAAGGATCAGGGAGTCAAATTTTGCATCGAACCCGGTGCCTACTTCTTTGTAGCGGATACTCTCAAACTCAATTTGTGGTGTCACCGGAAAATCAGGTGGGTTGAAGCAGGCACCTGCTCCTGTCAAAATAATTGCGAAAAGTCCTAATCCTCTTATCACTTTCATTTTCCTACCTTTATCAATCTGTAATTTAGTTAACACTTGGAGACATTCAAAAGTTTTGTTCACTCTTTAGAAAAGATTAACGAAAGCAACTTTGAGGATATTGCGCTCCAACTGTTTCATTTTCAATCGAAAAACAATCCGGTTTATCGGGATTATCTGGTGTGCCTGAAGTGCAACACCTCCAAAATTTCGCGCATTGACCAGATTCCCTTTTTGCCGATCGGTTTTTTTAAAACCCACTTGATAAAAACTGGCGAATGGCCCGTGCAAGCAGAGTTTTCGAGCAGCGGCACCACGGGAAGTATTTCAAGCCGGCATCTGGTGCATGATATTGATTTTTATCGATCCCATTCCGAAAATATTTTCAACCATTTTTTTGGAAGCCCTGAGTCATTTCACTTTTTGGCGTTGCTGCCCTCTTATCTCGAACGAAAGGGTTCCTCTTTAATTGAGATGATGGATCATTTGATTGCCCGCAGCGGGTCTGTTCACTCGGGGTTTTATTTGCACAACGCAGAAGAATTGGTAGATAAACTCATCAAACTAAAAAGCGATGGCCGAAAGGTGATTTTGTGGGGAGTTTCCTTTGCCCTGCTGGACCTGGCCGAAAAATTTGAACTGGACTTGAGCCACTGCATCATTTTTGAAACGGGTGGCATGAAGGGCCGGAGGAAGGAATGGATACGTGAAGAACTGCATGCGTACTTAAGCAAGCGTTTTCATGTAGAGGTGATTTTTTCCGAATATGGAATGACCGAATTGATGTCGCAGGCCTACTCGATGGGGTTTGGCCAATATCAATGCCCACCGGCAATGAAAATATTGATACGCAGCATTAACGATCCTTTTGAGATTCTTGAAAGCGAAAAGACGGGCTGCCTGAACATAATAGACTTGGCCAATTTTCACTCCTGTGCTTTTATAGAAACGCAGGACATTGGGTTGGTGCACGGCAATGGTTGCTTTGAAGTGCTTGGGCGGATGGACAACAGCGATATAAGAGGCTGCAACCTGCTGATTGGGTAGCGATGGGGCAGCAAAGCGCAACTCAAAGTTTCAAAGCCAAAATTTGGAGGGATTTGAAAGATTGATAACTTTGTGTTCAACAAAATCTATAGCCATGAAGAAAATACTCGCTTTCGTTGCCCTTGTTTGTTTTTTAACAGCATGCAGCCAATACACCTGCCCTACTTACAGCAAGAAAGAAGTTAAGAAAGATTCCCCTGCAAAGAGGATCTGATTTTATAGGTATTTCTTTACCTCCGAAGGACCGATAGGCCCTTCGCTCATAATCACCAATCTCTCAACCACGTTCCGCAGTTCGCGGATGTTTCCCGTCCAACTATTTTTTTCGAGCAGTTCAATCGCTTCTTTTTTTATTTCCTTCTTGCGCGAGCCATAGTCGCTGGCAATGTCGTTAAGGAATTTGTCCACCAGCAAAACAACATCATCCGCCCGCTCATTCAAGGATGGTACTTTTATGATGATCACAGACAGCCGGTGATATAAGTCCTCGCGAAAGCGACCTTCTGCGATTTCTTTTTTTAGGTCTTTGTTGGTAGCGGCCAGCACACGCACGTTTACGGCCACATCTTTTTCGGCACCCACACGGGTAATTTTATTTTCTTGCAAGGCGCGCAGCACCTTTGCCTGTGCCGAGAGGCTCATGTCACCAATCTCATCCAAAAACAAGGTGCCGCCTTCGGCCATTTCAAATTTTCCTATCCGTTGCTTAATGGCCGAGGTGAACGATCCCTTTTCATGACCGAACAATTCGCTTTCGATCAGTTCGGATGGGATGGCCGCACAGTTCACCTCCACAAACTGGCCAGAAGTGCGATTGCTTTTTTCATGAAGTTGGCGGGCTATCAATTCTTTTCCCGATCCGTTGGGGCCCGTGATCAATACCCTGGCTTCAGTGGGTGCCACTTTTTCAACCATCTCCAATATCTCTACAATAGATTTTGATTTCCCAATGATCTGATACTTCTCCGATACTTTTTTCTTTAGCGTTTTTGTTTCCTTTACAAGATTGGTTTTGTCCAGTGCGTTTCTAAGTGTGATCAAAAGGCGGTTGAGGTCGGGCGGCTTTTGAAGAAAATCATAAGCTCCCATTTTAGTTGCGTCCACGGCAATTTCAGTGGTTCCGTGTGCCGATATCATGATGAATGTGGTGGCGATCCCTTTTTCTTTTGCCTTCTGAAGCACTTCCATCCCGTCCATCTTGGGCATTTTTATATCGCAAAACGCAAGGTCATACTGCCCGCTTTCTAATTTGGCAAGACCCTCGGCCCCATCTTTGGCTTCATCCACTTCGAGTTTTAATTCTTTCTGGTCTTTTAAAATGTCTTTGAGCACAGCGCGTATGCTGGCTTCGTCTTCAATCAACAGTACTTTGGGCACGGCAAAAATTATTTATATGAAATGTATTTTCAAAGTAAATGCAAGCCTGTAAGCCGGGTTCTGTTCCTCATTCCGATAAATCGGAACGGGTGCCTATCATTTATCTAGCCCTTTGGTCACCCAAAGGATCGAGCAGCCTACCCAATCACGCCAGCGTAAACTATTAGCGGACAACTAACCACTTTCGTGAGCGCAACCTATTTGGCCTTTCAACTCGTAAGGTTTTCCGTGCCCCCAATGTCGCCATCAGAGCGGTGGGCTCTTACCCCGCCTTTTCACCTTTTCCCCTATCCGACAAGTCGGGCGGAGGTAGTTTGTTTTCTGTGGCACTTTCTGTATCCCGCTTTTGCGGGATCCTTCCTGTTAGGAAGTACGATGCCCTGTGTTGCCCGGACTTTCCTCACCGACTTTAACATCAGCGCGATAAGCCAGCTTGCATTCGTGGCAAAGGTAGCAACTTAGTGGTAATCGTTGGATTGAAATTAATTCTCAAAGGTGAGTACGACAGTTTTGTGTTTGGGACTAAAGTCCCGTAAAATTTTATTATCAATTACCACTGGCTTAAGCCAGTGGCAATTGAACACCTGTAGGAAGTGGGCTTTAGCCCAAGTATGGATTTCAAAACTGTAGTGCACCCTTATCAGCAGACTCTTCACACTCCATACTACTGTGGTGTCAACGAAGAAATGTCACGCAACCCTTCAAGGGTTCTAAACCCTTGAAGGTCGGACAATATTAAATTGACACGACACTATATTGATCCTTAAAAAATATTATTTCTACATCCAATTTCCAGTACCTTTATTACTTACCATAACAACCAAACGCTATGACCACACATGACATTTGCCTACTTCAATGGGACCTATACAATCGCAGAATGCAAAAAACATTTGACTCCCTGAGTGCTGAAAATTTTAATAGGCCGATCGTACCGGGAGGCAATTCACCTTCGTGGCTTTTGGGGCACCTCGCTGACACCGATGACGCACTCCTTGAACTTTTTGGGATCAGACAAAGGTTGGTTCATGAGTTGGCAAAAATTTATAATCACGAGCGCGGCACCAATCAAACCGGCCATCTGCACAAAGAAGAATTGATTGCAAAGTGGAAAGCGATAACTGAAGAGTTGGACCGTGCATTCAAAGCCATGACTGAACATGATTGGCTGGCGCGCCACACGGCCGTAACTGAAGAAGATTTTAAAAAGGAACCTCATCGCAACAAGCTAAACGTAATGCTTAGCCGTGTTACGCACAAAGCTTCGCACTTGGGGCAGGTGGCTTTGCGCGGAGAGGGGTGATTGGATGGTGGAAACTTGATGCTGGATACTGGTGAATGGATATGAGAAAAAAGCTGGCTGAAGAAAGTGGGAAGCGAAAAAAATTCAGGGCCGTGTTCGATCGCACCGGAAAGAAGATCAACTACAAAGGTTATTCGGAAGATACACTTTTATTGAAGCAGATCGTGGATGTGGAATCAAACAAACTGGTAGCCGACCATGTGTGGTTCAGTTTCACAAAAGGCTTTGAAAAAATATCGCTCACCAACGGTGTGCAAATAGAATTTGAAGCGAGGGTAAAAGAATACCGAAAAGGTTATGTCAACAAAAACCATAAAATCAATAACCGCTCTACTGATTTTAAATTGAGCCACCCTACCAAGATAATGCCTTTAGAAAAAAATGACGGTTCAAATTGACAAGATGCAATTGACAATTATGACTGTCACTTTTGTCAATTGTCAAATTTGAAATGTTATCAGGTTGAGCTTGATGAAGTCTTATTCATTGAAAATTTTAAAAAGGCCTCCGCTATTTCTTCTGCTGACTGTGCAGCACAAAGCTCTTGTACCGATTTTATGTAGTAGGAAGAATAAAAAGTGTTATCTGGATTTATTTCGTCCGGTTTCCAAACGGGTTGGCACCTGATCAAATGAAAGTGCGCATCGCATACATCAAAGACAACTATAGGATTGAAGCCATCTTCTGATAGGGTAGGACAAAATAAAAAAAGCGGGAAGTCAAACAATTCAGCGTCACGCAGATCGGGAATTAAATTGGCCCCGAAATATTCATACTTCACAATGCTGCTTTCAATCTTTACCTCGGCCAATAACAATTGCACACTCAACAACTTGTGAAGCATCACTTGATACGGAATACATTCCTGAGAAAATTCTCCGATGCCCAACCACCTTTGCGAACTCAGTTGCAGAAATTGAAG
>JAYVAI010000323.1:0-9439 GCA_043751075.1 Cyclobacteriaceae bacterium
ACAGGGACTATGGGATCCGTGCTGGGTGTATAGTTCAGCGATTGTTTGTTCACGAAAATGAGGCCGATATTTGAGCGGGCAAAAATTTTGCGCTGCAGCGCGAATACCGAAAAATTTTGTGATGGCAGAAATTTGGAATCCACTTTTTCTGTTTGCATGTCCATCGCGCCAATGCGCCAGTTTTTATTGAGTTTGCCACTGAGGCGGGCTCCAAATTGAATGGGCACATCCAATCCGATTCGCCTTGAAAAAAATGGTCTGATAGTGGCATAACCGAAATTGGCGAAGAGGTCTCCGTTCTCTAAAAAAAATTGTCTCCTTTCGGGGAAGAGCAATTCGGCCCGCTCGAGGTTGATCACTTGCCTGTCCACATCCACCTGCGAAAAATCTGGGTTCACCGTAAGATCTAAATTGAGCGAAGAGGTTACTGCAATTTTCACATCACCGCCTATGTCGCCCCGATAGTCAACTGGTTTTCCATTTTCATGATCTTTGGAAACGCCTCCCAACATATAAGGTATGATTGACACATTGGCACCCGCTGCCGGAGGTGGTTCATCCCACATCAATATTCCGGTGTAGGCCAGCGAGGCGGTTGGAAATTGCCGGGGCACCGGTGCCCATGCCGACTTCTCCGTGGTTTTTAAATCCAAGCGGCTAAAATTTATTCCCCACTGCGTAATTCCTTTTTTGTACCTGATGGATTTGAAAGGCACCGCCATTTCAAACACCCATTTATCATCGTAATTTTTTACCTCCGACACCCACTTGTTGTCCCAGCTAAGGTCAACCCTTCCACCTTCAAACATGATACCATCCCATTGGGCCCCCGCTGCATTGGCCCCAAACGAAAATCCATTGGTTTGATCTTCGAAAGGATCCATGAACAATAAAAAATTATCGTTCTTTCCAAAATTAAAATCCCTGCGCAACGACTCCACCATATAAGGCCCTGGCTCTAAATGATGGCACACGGCTATCAAATAAAGATGGTCGTTGTCGTAAGCCATGCGCACCTCCGTTTTCACACGCGCCCGGCTGGTGTCCATAGGTATCACCATATAAAAGTCAGCGGCCACATCGGCCTTAAGCCAATCGGGTTCATCCAAAATGCCATCAATAACGAGGGGTGCAGCCGTGTGGTGCAGTTGCAGCTTGTATGCTTCGTTCTTTTTTTGAGATAAAACTGAAAAACTGAGGAGGAGCAGGGGAAGAAAAAAAATGATTCTCACAGAGAGTTAGCTTGAAAAGCGTAAAGTATTTATTTTCGGCAATTAATTGAGAATACTTAACACTACAACTATGAAAGTGATAACCGGAAACAAAACTTATTTCAAAGGCATTGGCCGAATCAAGTACGAAGGAACGGAGTCCGACAATCCGCTCGCCTTTCGCTACTACAATCCAAAAAAGAGAGTAGGAAAAAAAACGATGGAGGAGCACTTCCGGTTTGCGATTGCCTACTGGCATACCTTCTGCGGCACCGGGGGCGACCCGTTTGGCCCGGGCACAAAAAACTTTCCGTGGTCAACCGCCACTGACGCGGTGCAGCGCGGCCTCGACAAAATGGATGCGGCCTTTGAGTTCATCACAAAAATTGGCGCACCGTTTTATTGCTTCCACGATTATGACTTAGTGGAAGAAGCACCCACTTTGAAAGAATCAGAAAAACGCTTGCGCAAAATAGTTGCTTACGCGAAAGAAAAACAAAAAGACTCCGGTGTAAAATTGCTTTGGGGCACGGCCAATTTGTTTTCTAATCCCCGCTACATGAATGGTGCTGCCACCAATCCTGATTTTAATGTAGTGTGCCATGCCGCCACTCAGGTAAAAAATGCGATTGATGCTACGATTGAGTTGGGCGGATTGGGCTACACCTTTTGGGGTGGGCGCGAAGGTTACATGTCGTTACTGAATACAAACATGAAGCGTGAGCAGGAGCACATGGCACAATTTCTTCATGCAGCCCGCGACTATGCGAGGAGAAATGGTTTCAAAGGTTCGTTTTATATTGAGCCTAAGCCAATGGAGCCCAGCAAACATCAGTATGATTTTGATGCGGCCACCTGCTTGTCGTTTCTTAGGCAGTTCAACCTGATGGAAGATTTTAAACTTAATATAGAAGTGAACCACGCCACCCTGGCGCAGCATACCTTTGATCACGAGCTGCAAGTAGCGGCCGATGCCGGAGTGCTGGGCAGCATTGATGCCAATAGAGGTGACAATCAAAACGGATGGGACACCGATCAATTCCCAACCAACCTGAACGAACTAACCGAAGCCATGCTGGTGATTTTACAATCGGGCGGCTTCAAAACAGGTGGTGTAAACTTCGATGCGAAGACGCGGAGAAACTCAACGGACTTGGCGGATATTTTTCACGCCCACATTGGGGGCATGGATACCTTTGCCAGGGCACTGATGGCAGCGCACGCCATTTTGGATGATGGAGAATTTGTGAACGCAAGAAAAGAACGCTATGCTTCTTTCGATGCCGGAAAGGGAAAACAATTTGAGCGCGGTAACCTGTCGCTGCAGGAGTTGGTGAAACTCGCACACCGTTATGGCGAGCCCGATCAGCGCAGTGGCAAACAGGAATATTTTGAAAACCTGATTTCGAAATTTATTTAGTGCGAAATGATATGATCTTAATACTAGTTCTACTTTGTCAAGTTTACTCACATTGAAATCGAGCGCGTTCCCCTCTCCTCTGGAGAGGGGTTAGGGGTGAGGTTTTTCAGAGCGAATTCTTTGGAGGCAGGGGTGAGGTCATCCGTTTATCATTTTTATCAAAAACCAATCAACATAAATCGCTACTTTTCGAACCTTAAAAATCAAAACATTATGAATCGTAAACTACGCATGGGCATGGTAGGTGGGGGCAAAGATGCTTTCATCGGTTCCATCCATCGCCTTGCAGCAAACATGGACGGGCTGATTGAAATTGTTGCTGGCGCACTCAGCATATACCCCGAAGTAGCAAGAGAGAGCGGCAAAATGCTTTTCCTTTCGGAAGACCGTACCTATCTTACCTACGAGGAGATGATGGAAAAGGAAAGTAAACTTCCTGCCGACAAGCGTCTTGATTTTGTCACCATCGTAACACCCAACTTTGCTCACTTTGCTCCGGCCATGCTCGCCCTTGAAAAAGGTTTTAATGTGGTGATCGAAAAGCCCATCGCCTTTACACTGGAGGAGGCCAAGCAACTGAAGAAAAAAGTGCAAGAGACTGGGTTGTTGTTGTGCCTTACGCACACGTACTCCGGCTACCCAATGGTGAGGCAGGCCCGTGCTATGGTGAAAGAAGGTGTGCTTGGAAAAATCCGTAAAGTATATGTGGAATATCCCCAAGGGTGGCTCAGCAAAATGAGTGAGCGCGAAGGCAATGTGCAGGCTGCCTGGCGCACAGATCCCAAACGTTCGGGCAAAGCCGGTGCCATGGGCGACATAGGCACACATGCTGCACACCTCGCAGAGTTCATTACCGGATTGCGCATAACCCATTTGTGTGCCGACTTAAATATTATGGTGCCCGGCCGTGCCTTAGATGACGATGGCAATGTACTGTTGAAGTTTGATAATGGTGCGGCAGGTGTGCTGATGGCATCGCAGGTTGCGGCAGGAGAAGAGAACGCTTTGAAGATACGTATCTATGGCGAACTAGGTGGAATAGAATGGGCACACCATGAACCAAACACCTTATTGGCAAAGTGGCTGGATAAACCAACGCAGATTTTGCGCGCAGGCAGCAATGGATTTTTGGCGGACGAAGCAAAATTCAATACACGCACACCAGCAGGCCACCCCGAAGGATATCTCGAAGCATTTGCCAACCTGTATAGAAATTTTGCTTTGACCTTGTCGGCAAAGATTGACGGAACGAAAGCACCTGCTGTGTTGGATTTCCCATCCGTGGATGATGGCATCCGTGGCATGGCCTTCATCGACAATGTGGTAAAGAGTGGACAGAGCAACGAGAAGTGGACAAAATTTGAGGTTTAAATTGAGCCGGGTAAATAAACTATTAAATTTGAATGATGAACTGGCAAAATTATATTGTGTCCGATAAGGAAGTCTTATTGGGAAAGCCAACAATCAAGGGCACAAGAATTTCTGTTGAACATATTGTAGGCCTTCTTGCTCAAGGGTGGAATGAAAATGAAATCTTAGAGAATTTTCCGAGACTGACAAAGGAATCTCTTCAAGCAGTTTTTGCCTATATACAAGATTGTTTAAGTGACGGACTTTTATTCACCCCAACAAAAAAGACCGCCTAACTGAAACATGAAATTACTTGCCAATGAGAACTTCCCGGCTAAAAGCATTTTACATTTGAGAAGCAAGAGCTTTGACATTAGTGCAATTGGTATAGATAACCCAAGTATTCAAGAAAAATTATTGAAGAGTTGATCAATAGAAATGAATTTGATTTTAACAATGCATTGACCGTGTTGGACAAACATGGAATAAGGCAGAGAAAATATTAGCACCGAACACAATCATCGAACTGTTGAAGTACCCTTCACTGAAAAAATAAGTAAAATGAAAACACTACAAGGCCCCGCAATTTTCCTCGCTCAATTTATGGGCGATGACGCACCATTCGACAACCTGAAATCAATTTGCAAATGGGCCGCTTCGCTTGGCTATGTAGGTGTGCAACTTCCAAGCTGGGATGGCCGGTGCATGGATTTGCGAAAGGCAGCCGAGAGCAAAGACTACGCAGATGAATTGCGCGGCACGGTGGAGGCATCGGGCATGCAAATCACCGAACTGTCAACACACCTGCAAGGACAGTTGGTGGCTGTGCATCCCGCTTATGATGTGATGTTCGATGGCTTTGCACCAAAGTCGGTGCGGGGCAAACCCAAAGAGCGGACCAAGTGGGCGGTTGACCAATTGAAACTCGCAGCAAAAGCAAGCAAAAATCTTGGATTGAAAGCGCATGCAACTTTTTCAGGCGCGCTTATGTGGCACACGGTTTATCCCTGGCCGCAACGCCCGGCCGGTTTGGTGGAAGATGGCTTTAAAGAATTGGCCAAGCGCTGGCTTCCGATATTAAATGCATTTGATAAACAAGGTGTGGATGTGTGTTATGAAATACATCCAGGCGAAGACTTGCACGATGGAATAACCTTCGAGCGGTTTTGGGAAGCAACAGGCAAACACACGCGCGCCAATATTTTGTATGACCCCAGTCACTTCGTGCTCCAACAGTTGGACTATCTTCAATACATTGACTTCTATCATTCCTTTATTAAGATGTTTCATGTGAAGGATGCTGAATTTAATCCCACAGGAAAAAGCGGAGTGTATGGCGGCTTTCAGGATTGGGTAAACCGGCCCGGCAGGTTCCGCTCGTTGGGCGATGGGCAGGTTGATTTCAAATCCATTTTTTCAAAACTGGCTCAATACAATTATAAAGGATGGGCAGTGCTGGAATGGGAATGTTGCATCAAACATCCCGAACAAGGCGCTGCCGAAGGTGCACCGTTTATTAAAGAGCACATCATCCGCGTGACCGAAAAAGCATTTGACGATTTTGCTTCGGCAGGAAAAAATCCCACCCTCAATAAAAAAGTGTTAGGCATTATTAAATAAATTAAAATTATGAATACTATTAAAAAAACCCTGCTTGCCATTTGCATGGGAATGGTGATTGCTTCGTGTGGATCGAAAACCGAAAACAAAGTCACCGAAGATTATGGTACGCCTGACGAAAGCGCGGCCCCCGTTGTTACGGTTGATATTATCGCTCAGGGCGAGTCGCTGGTAAAAGCAAGTGACTGCAAAACCTGTCATCATCAAACGAACAAAATCATTGGCCCATCGCATACCGATGTTGCCAAGAAGTATGAGTTCACACAAGCCAATGTAACTCTGCTGGCAGGTAAGATCATTAGCGGAGGCACCGGTGTGTGGGGCCAGATACCGATGACGCCCCATCCGGATATTTCTCAAATTGATGCCGAAAAAATGGCCCGTTATGTATTATCGTTAGACGCTGAAAAAGAACATTGATATGAAGAAGAATGTTTTATTGATGATTTTTATTTGCTCAACCGTGCTGGCTTTTGGCCAACGGCCCAACATCCTCACCGAAGTTGAGAAGAGCGAAGGATGGAAATTGTTGTTTGATGGAAAGACAACCAGCGGCTGGCGGAAATTTAAAAGTGACAAAGCCCCTGCCGCCTGGACAATAAACAATGACGCAATCTATTTTGATGCCTCAAAGAAAATAAAAGGGCAACCCGAAACGGGCGGAGACCTTGTAACGGAAGCAGAGTATGAAAATTACGAGCTTAGCTTAGAATGGAAAATTGAAGCGTGTGGCAATAGCGGTGTGATCTTCAATGTGCAGGAAGGTGACAAGTATGATGCCGTGTGGAAAACCGGTCCTGAAATGCAAGTGCTCGACAACACCTGCCATCCTGATGCAAAAATTATTAAGCACCGTGCAGGCGATTTATATGATTTGATTTCATGCAATAGAGAAACAGTAAAACCTGCCGGCCAATGGAACCTCGCCAGGATTATTTCCAATCAAGGGCGATATGAGTTTTGGCTCAATGGAGTAAAAACAGTTGAGTTTGTCATGAACAATCCAGAATGGGATTTGCTCGTTGCGGGCAGCAAGTTCAAAGACATGCCCGACTTCGGAAAATTTACCAAAGGCCGCATAGCACTGCAAGATCATGGCGATCAGGTATGGTACAGAAATATCAAAATAAAAGAACTTTAGCCCATTGCCATATTATAAAAATCATGAATGTTCGCACACACTCAATCGAGAGTCACCCAGGGGTTGGGCCTGCCTGCCGGACAGGCAGGGGTGAGGTCAAAATTGGCCAACTTTAGTCAGATCACTATACAAATCAAATAACTTTAATAGCCTTTTGGCAATACCAATTTAAAAATGAAAAAGATTATCACCGCTCTTGCCTTGCTGTCTCTGTTTTACTCCTGCAAGAAAGAAACACCACGCGTACTTGTCTTTTCGGAAACTAAAGGATATAGACATCAGTCAATTACAGCCGGAAAGGCAGCACTGCAAAAATTGGGATTGGAGAAAGGTTTTGCCGTGGACACCACCGAGCTCTCCGAAGACTTTACCGAGGAGAATTTGAAAAAATATAATGCCGTTGTGTTCTTGAGCACAACGGGAGACGTGCTCGATCAGATGCAACAAAATGCTTTCATGCGGTTCATCCAGGGTGGAGGTGGCTATGTGGGCATTCACGCAGCCGCAGATACGGAGTACGACTGGTGGTGGTACGGCAAACTGGCAGGTGCTTATTTCAAAAGCCATCCGCAAATACAGGATGCTAAGTTTAAAAAAGTAAAACCTTTTGGCAATGGCCTGGTGCTTCCCGATGAGTGGATGCGCAAAGATGAGTTGTACAACTACAAGAAAATTTCCGATCAGATCATTCCATTATTTATGTTGGATGAAACTTCCTATCAGGGAGGCGAAAATGGCGACAACCACCCGATAGCTTGGTATCACGATTTTGATGGTGGCCGTTCTTTTTATACGGGCATGGGCCACACCGATGAGTCGTTTGTCGATTCGCTGTTTTTGGATCACGTCTATCAGGGCATTTTATATGCGATGGGCAAAGGCAAACCCGATCTGGCAAAAGCAAGATCAAAAAAACTTCCGGAGGCGAACCGGTTTACCAAAACAGTGCTCGGTTCATTTTTCGATGAGCCCACGGAAATGGACATCCTGCCCGACAGCCGTATCATTTTCTTAGAGCGGAAAGGGAAAGTAAAATTGTATGATACCAAGAACGATTCGATCAGTGTGATCAACACTTTTAACGTGTGGACAAAATTTGAAGATGGCTTGCTCGGCATTGCACACGATCCTGATTTTGAAAAAAATAAGTGGCTGTATATTTATTATTCGCATCCCGAAAAATCGGCAAACGTATTGTCGCGCTTTGAGTTTGATGGTGAAAAAATAAATCAGGCTTCCGAAAAGCTGATGCTGGAAGTTGCCACGCAGCGCGAGAAGTGTTGCCACACGGGCGGTTCGATCGTGTTTGGCCCCGATAAAAATTTGTACGTATCCTCAGGCGATAATACCAGTCCGTTCGAGTCGGATGGTTTCAGTCCATCAGATGAGCAGGAGGGAAGGAAACCATTTGATGCCCAGGGTTCCTCATCCAACACCAACGATTTGCGCGGAAAGATTTTGCGCATCCACCCGGAAGCCGATGGAACTTATTCGATACCCGAAGGAAATCTTTTCCCGAAAGGTGAAGAAAAAACCCGCCCCGAAATTTATGTGATGGGCAATCGCAACCCGTACCGTATTTCCATTGATCAAAAAACAGGCTTCCTGTATTGGGGCGAAGTTGGCCCCGATGCCGGCAATGATAGCCCTGAGCGTGGCCCACGCGGTTATGACGAATTGAACCAAGCGCAGAAGTCCGGATACTTTGGATGGCCTTTGTTTGTGGGCGGCAATTATGCGTATGCAAAATATGATTTTAAAAATAAGACGGTGGGTGCGAAACACGATCCGGCAAAACCTATCAACTCTTCGCCCAACAACACAGGCAAAATGGAATTGCCCCCGGTGAGCCCGCCATTTATTTGGTATCCCTACGAAGACTCGCCTGATTTTCCACTTATGAAAAAGGGTGGAAGAAATGCGATGGCAGGGCCTGTGTATTATTCCGAAAACTATAAAGGAAAAGAAACTGCTTTCCCCGATTATTTTGATGGCAAATTGATCATCTATGATTGGATGCGCAACTGGATACGATTGGTAACGATGGACGACAAAGGTGCCATCACAGATATTGAACCTTTCATGGATGGCACACAATTCAACAACACGATTGACATGGCTTTTGGCCCCGATGGAAAATTATATGTGTTGGAATATGGCACAGCGTGGTTTAAAGAAAACATGGATGCACGCTTATCGCGGATTGATTTCAACGCGGGCAACCGAGCACCGGTGGTTCAGTTAAAAGCAACTAAAAATTCCGGGTCACTTCCATTGCTGGTTGAGTTCTCGTCAGGAGGAAGTTCGGATCCCGATGGCGATTCTGTTTCTTACGAATTGGAAATAAACAAACAGGTTTTGAAACCGCAGAGCGGAGGATTTGTATTCACCTTTGATAAGCCGGGTATCTACAGGCCCATGTTGATTGCTACCGATCCCAAAGGATTAAAGTCAAAAGCAGAAGTGGTTGTTGTGGCAGGCAACGAACCTCCTGCGATTGATATAGTGTTAGAAGGAAACACAGACTTCTATTTGCCGGGAGGTTCGGCAAACTATAAAATAACTGTCAGCGACAAAGAAGACGGAAGTTCTGCGGATGGAAAAATTTCTTCTGGCAACGTGGTGGTTACACTCGACTTTCATGCGCAAGGCTACGACATGACAAAAATTGCACAAGGCCATCAACGGAGTGAGTTG
>JAYVAI010000324.1:0-3525 GCA_043751075.1 Cyclobacteriaceae bacterium
GTTGCGCCCATCGCATCGGTGCCATACATCTTTTGCATCAGCGGGTTGATAAAACGCCAGCCAAAACTACTGTCGAACAGTTGTGCATCATTGCCAAAAGGCTTGCTGGATTTTGAAATTACCCAGGGTGCACGGGTCATGTGCTCAACACCACCGGCAATAAAAAGATCACCATCATTATTTTGGATGGCACGTGCCGCATGCACCACAGCGCTCATGCCCGATGCACACAGGCGGTTCACCGTTTCGCCCGGCACGGTGTAGGGCAAGCCCGCCAACAGCAACGCCATTCGCGCAACATTCCGGTTGTCATCGCCAGCTTGGTTTGCACAGCCGAGAATTACATCCGCGATTGCATTTTTGGGAACTCCGGTATTCCGTTCCATTAATTTTTTGATCACCCACGCTGCCAGATCATCGGCCCTTACGGTTGACAAGGTTCCGCCAAGATTGCCAATGGGTGTGCGCGCTCCGTCAATTATATATGCGTCCATTTTTTTATGATTCAAGGTTTCAAGTTCAAAATTAGTGCTAATCGTGTTAAGTTAGAGCAGATTTTATCCGAGTGAATCAGCGTTACTTTAGTATCGGTGTCATCCGTGTTCTGTTCTTGCATTCTCAACGCAATATTCATAGAACGCTGATAACACGGATGCAAGCATCGCTGATGGTCACCGATTTTTATCTGCGGTAATCAGCGTTACTTTAGTATCGGTGTCATCCGCGTTCTGTTCATATAGCTTGGATGCAGAATTTGCCAATGTAAAAACTTTAACCTTATTGCGGCATGAATACCGCCTCGCTGAATGAAATCAAAAAAGAATTGCTCCACTTAGACGCAGACACACTTCAATCCATTTGCCTTCGCTTAGCCAAATACAAAAAGGAAAATAAAGAACTGCTCTCTTATCTTCTCTCGGATGCCCATGATGAAGCCGGATACATCCGCCACGTGAAAGAAGAAATGGATGTGATGTTTTTCGAGTTATCGGACAGGAACTTATACATCTTAAAAAAGATGCTCCGCAAAATACTGCGCATGGCCAACCGGCAGATCAGGTATTCGGGCATACCGCAAACCGAACTGGAACTTCGCATTTACTTCTGCCAAAAGATAAAGGAAGCCCATATCCCGCTCAACGAAGGCAAAGTGCTTTTCAACCTGTACCAACAGCAACTCAAAAAAATTGCTACGGTGCTTGCCAAGTTACCCGAAGATTATCAGGTTGATTATGCGGCTTCTATCCGGTTGCTCTAAATCCAGTATCCAGTATCAAAATTGCCAGTTGGATGAAAATGTGCTAACGCTTATCTTTCAACTTCTTTATTTGTATGAGGGAATCTGCATTCATCAATCGAAACAAAACCCGTTGGGAAGAATTTGAGCAAGTTGTGAAAAACCAGGCGGCTGCCCCACCCGATAAGCTTGCCGAACTGTTTATTCAAATCACTGACGATCTTTCTTTTTCCAGAACACAATATCCCGAAAGCCGCACTACACAATACCTCAATTCGCTAGCAAGCAAAGTGCACGGAGAAATTTACAAGAACAAAAAAGAAGAAAAGAACAGGTTTATCCTCTTTTGGAAAGAAGAATTGCCTGCTGTGATGTACGGTGTGCGCAAGCAATTGCTTTATGCGTTTATCATTTTTGTGGTGGCCGGGGCTCTCGGTGCGGTTTCTACCGCCCATGATGATTCATTCGTTCGGTTGATACTCGGTGACGGATATGTAAACATGACATTGGAAAACATTAAGAACGGAAACCCCACCGAGGTGTATTCTTCCAATAGTGAAATGGCCATGTTTGTTATGATCACAATCAACAACATTAAGGTTTCATTGATGGTATTTGTCTATGGCGTATTTTTCTCTCTGGGCACAGGCATGTTTTTGTTTTACAATGCCCTGATGGTGGGCACCTTCGTAATGTTTTTCTACAACGAGAACCAACTCGCCCAGGCTTTGCCGGTGATAATGCTTCATGGCACCATCGAGCTTTCGTCTATTGTGATCGCTGCGGCTGCGGGCTTTGTCATGGGCAACAGCATTTTATTTCCGGGCACGTACTCGCGCCTAGTCTCATTCAAAATGGGGGCTATCAAAGGGCTAAAGATTGTGATGGGCCTTATCCCGTTTTTCATCATGGCCGGTTTTATTGAATCCTTCATCACGCGATATGCCTTTATGCGTTGGGGTTTCAAAACCATCGTGATCGGGCTATCTGCTTTTTTGATTATTTACTATTTTGTTTTGTACCCTATACAACTAAAACGCAATGGAAGGATTTAGAGCAATTGAGTTTCAACAAACCCGCGACTTTAGCAGGAAGTTAAATGCGACTTTTGAATTTCTTAGACAGAATTTTAAGCCGCTTTTCAAAAGCATATTGATTATTGCGGGCCCCTCCACCCTGGTGGGCAGTTTGATGGTTGGGTCGCTGATAGGTGACTTGATGAATTTTACACAGGCCATGCAAGCGGGCGGTGCCAATGCCGAAAATGGATCGGACTACTTTTTGTCGGTGAGTTTTTGGTTACAGATGATCCTTATGTTTGTGTTCCTCACCGTCAGTTTTGTGGTGGGCTTGGCGGCCATCAATGCCTACTTGGTGATTTACGACAAAAAGAAAAGCAATGAGATTGACGTAAACGAAGTGTGGCAGCAGGTGCAGAAAATGTTTTGGCCGTATCTCGGCACATCGGTGCTTTTCTTCGTCTTGTTCATTTTGGCATATCTGGTATTGCTCATCCCTATCATCGTGTTGGGCAATGTTTCCCCTTTCCTTATCTTTTTTGGATTTGTTTTTTTTATCGGGGCGATTTTTTTTCTGCTTTTCAGTTCGTCCCTTACCTATTTTATCCAAACCTATGAAAAGAAAAACTTCATCGATTCCTTAGTCCGGTCTTTCCGGTTGGTGAACAATGGAAAGTGGTGGAGCACCTTTGGGCTTACGATGCTTTTGTACCTGATCATGTCCACCGTAAGTTCCATTTTTATAATGCCCTACTATGTGGTCATGGTCATAAACAGCCTTCATTCTATCAATAGCGGCACGATGATCGAGCCTTCTTCAGCGTGGAAAATATGGACCGTTGTGTTTTTTACACTTTACTATATGACCAACATGCTCATGGCGGCATTGCCCAACGTGGGCATCGCGTTTCAGTATTTCAACTTGGTGGAATTAAAAGAAGCAAAAGGATTGCTTGGCCAGATAGAAAATCTTGGGCAGGCACCTGCCGAGAGCAAACGGCCAGAAGAGCATTATTAATTTTTTACAAATGGAAGTTTATTTTGAATTGACAGTTGGCAAAAGGGCAATTGACAAATGCGCAGACAATATTTGTCAATTGCTTATTGTTCATTATAAACTTCTCACCCATTGAGCGTGAAGTTGCTCCCATTCATTTTTTTTATTTTCATTGCGGGCCATGCCTGGTCGCAAGATTCAGGTATTTCAGAAACAATCGATTCAATTGAACAAGCCAATAAGTATGACGATGATGAAAAGGAATTTGACGG
>JAYVAI010000325.1:0-9407 GCA_043751075.1 Cyclobacteriaceae bacterium
CCCCCCACAAAATCCACGCGCTTCGGGCTTTCCTCTACTATCCCGGGCCGAAGTACATCGTACATAAATTGTACAAGTTATTTTGAAAATTTCCCTAAGGCATTAGAGGGAAAATCAGGAGACGATTTTTGACTAGGCCCGCTGGCTTGCATTTAAAATCGTCATGCCGATGACCTCCTTGTTTTCATAGCGGACAATAATTTCGTCCTCGGTCATTTCAGAGTTATCGGCATGGTTGGGCTTTTTGAAATGCAGATAGAGCACATCGGCTTCAGTGTCATAAGAAGACCAAACCGTTTTATGCTTTAAAAAATAGGGAAGAACAGTTTTGATTTCTTTTAATTCAGTTGTTTCCATAATATTTTTTTCTTTTGAAAGTCAAGTGATTTATTTGAAAAATGTGCCGTGATTACAAAACCATCGTTTATGCCAGTTTCTTTATATACAACAACAATATGTCTATCAATTCCTTCCTGAAATTTCTTAATGGCAATTTTGGCACCATTGTTCCCTCCATAAATAATATCAGGGGTTTCAATGCTTTCCAATATTTCATAATAATAATCGGCCATCTCCAGATGCCCTGTTGTAATATGATGCCACCGTTCGCTGGTAAGCCGTATTGGAATTCCACCTTTAGAAAGGCCAATATCCACAGTTAAAATTTAATTAAATCAAAAGTAAGTTATTGTACAGATACTTTTTTAAATTTCTTGTGCATGTGTGCATGCTCTCTTTCAGTTGAACCGTAGAATCATCAATCATAAATAAATATTCATAAATACTAATCAAAATGACCAACTCCAGACGCTCCTTCCTAACCAAAACCGCTCTTGCCACCGCAGCGGCAGTCACTCCGTTTTCAACTTTTGCCAAAGGGTATGAAACGGCCATTGACAATGCAAAGAAATCTTCGGCCCCTTCCGATTTAAAAATCACGGAAATAAAATGCGGCTATATACGCAATGGCCATAGCCTGTTCGTAAAAATTTATACCAACCAAAATATCTGGGGCTGTGGCGAAGGTGTGGATGCAACGCCCGGCACTTACCACCTCGTGAAAATGTTTGGCGAACGCATAAAAGGAAAAAGCCCGCTCAATGTTCACCGCTTGTTTGAAGACATCAGAAGGTCAGGATTTTTTGAAGGTGCACAATCGGGCATGTTCATAGCCGTGCTGTCTGCTGTCGAATCTGCCTTGTGGGATCTTGCTGGCAAAGCCTTGGGCCTGCCCGTCTATCAATTGTTGGGCGGAAAGTTCCGCGATAAAATCCGCGTGTATTGCGACACCGCTCTTTATCAAAGCAAACTGCCCACGCCAAAAGATTTTGCCGGGTCGGCTTTGAACGCCAAGAAGATGGGCTTCAACGCCATCAAGTTCGATTTGGATCAGCGCGATGATCCAGCCAAATATGATTTGTATAATTGGACGGCCAGCCCCGGTGAGCTGCAACGCATGTATGACCAGGTGGCCGCAGCCCGCGAAGCCGTTGGCCCCATGACGGACATTTGCATTGATATGCACGGACGCTATGATGCCCCCACCGCACAGGCCATAGCCAAACGGTTGGAGCCGCTGAATTTAATGTGGCTCGAAGAACCGATACCGGCAGAAAATGTGGAAGCCTATAAACTCATCACCGACTCCACCAGCACACCAATATGCGCAGGCGAAAATCATTACCTCGCCCACGGCTTCAGGCGCATGCTTGAAATTGGTGCCGTTGATATTGTTATGCCCGACTTGCAAAAAGCGGGCGGCCTGGGCGAAGGCCAGCGCATTGCCAACCTCGCCAACTTATATTATGTTCCTTTCGCGCCCCACATGGTGGCTTCATTTCTTGGTGCGATGGCCTCCTGCCACGTGTGTGCTTCCGTGCCCAACTTTTTAATATTGGAGTGGCAGATATATTTTCATACCGACCCCATGTTCAAAGAGATCGTGACCTTCGATGGGCCAATGGTGGAAAACAGTTTCATCAAACTATCGGAGAAGCCTGGCGTTGGTGTGGAAATAAATGAAGAAGGGATGCGGAAGTATGCTACGCCTGGGGTGCCGTTTTTTCAATAGCAATCGGTTCTTGTTTTGGGGCGAACATTTATCACAGTCATCGACATTGCCTACCACTAAAATCACATTTTATTTCACCTTCCATTACCTCATCTTTGACAGATGAAAGTAGATTCTATTGCGATTGTAGAAGATGATGAAAAAGTGCGGCACTATCTCGCTGGGCAAATACAGCAGCACATGCAGGTAGCAGACCTGCGCGTGTTTGGTGACGCTGAAACGGCCTTATATGAACTGACAGCCAATCCTGTAGAGATGGACATGTCCAAGACCATCACCGTCTTCGATTTGAAAACGGGCAATCAATTATGGGAGGTTCCATTCGATAATTGCGATGCCCGGTTGGCATGAAAGCAAAACAGGAATTTGGTATTGCCGGCTGGCCGTTGGTTTCCGGAAATGCAGTGTACTATGTGGATTTGAAAAATGACAATGCCATCAAAAAAGTTGAAGCACAAACCGGGAAGGTGATTTGGAAATCGGAGAAGTTTAGGTCGAACGACCGTGTCCCAATCTCACGGTGGTGGGCGTTGTGCTGGTAGCCCAGTTTTGGTGGCATGCTCAATACACAAATCTATATCCCTAATTCCAACGGTGGTTCGGTCACCAAAAGCGAAAACCGCTTCGATGGAAATTTTGAAGTAAGGGCCTATGACCCCGCCACGGGCAACCAACTTTGGAGCACCCCTAAACTGGGCGATAAATTCAAAGAGCGCATCTCAACTATTTACCCGCTCAATAATAAAATTGTGGTGGCGAGTGGCGAAAATCTTTTTTGCTTAGAACCTAAAACAGGTGATGTCTTTTATAAAACCTCCTTGGCGGGCCGCAAAAATTGGCGATATGTTTGAAGTGTTGGTTTCCGACAATTTTGAAACGCTTTTCATTTCGTGCGACAACGGTATAGCTGCCGCCAATGTGGCCACTGGCAAATTAAGTTATGCCACCCAAACAGGCGAAATTTACTGGAAGAATCCCGGCAGGGCATCCCACGTATTTGCCTATGGCAAAAATACTTTTGTGTGGGTAGGCGAAAAAGATTTTATCGGCTTTGACTTGGGCAAAGGCGCGGTGAAAGGCAAAATGAAAGATAACGATGACCCACAAATGACTGCCGATGGCAACTACATTTTAGTGCGCGATGACGGCAAGGTGACCAAGTATGCGGTAAATAAGTGAGGTGACAAGGGCAATTGACAAATGATTGCAGACAGCATTGAACAATGAATGAGATGTACCAAAAAATAATCCATCAAGCTGCTGTGTTTTTGTCAATTGCCTTTTTATTTTTTTTCTATCCAGCTTCTCCCTAATTTAATTTATGAAATGCCTTTTTATTTTATTGATCGCCTCTTCCTTTCAACTCGCAATGGCGCAGGGTGCCCGCACCTTCAACCCCGATGAAGTGAACCTAAAAAAAGCCAAAGGTTTTTATGCCGATGATAAATACAAAGAAGCCATTCCCCTGCTGGAGCAGCTCCTGGGCAACGGAAGCGAAAACGAAGACGCACTTTACATGCTGGCATCCAGTTATGCCTTCACCTCGCAATACGAAAAAGCATTGGCCCCGTTCGACAAACTCTTGTCATTGAGCCCAACTTACTCCCATACCGCCTGGTATGAAAGTGGATTTGCGTATTCAGAATTGGGTCAATTTGATAAAGCCATTGAACGTTTTGAAAAATTTCTGAAGGATGCCACCCATCCCGAAGAAAACAAACAGATGGCGTTAGGTGCCCTATGCACCTGATGGTCTTCGCCATCATGCACGCCATGAAGTATCGCGTTTGTTGGTGGGCCTGCTCACACCAACCGCGCAACACCAACAAAGGCCAAGAATCAATTACAAGGTTGGCAGTGGAATCCAAGAGCCATAGGCTCGGAGCATATTCTAACAACGGATTTTAATCCGTTGTTAGTAACCTCAACTAAGAAAGGAGTGCCATAGGCACGGCACATATATATGAGCCGAACCTACGGTTCTTCTCTTGTGATTATAGCCTAAAAACAACGGACTGAAGTCCGTTGTTACAAAATTGACCGAGGCTACGCCTCTTGGTTATAAAAAGATGTGTGCATAGACAAGGGGCTTAAGCTGTCGCACCGCCTGCACAAATTCTATTAAATTTCATTCAAAACTTTCCTACCTTGATTGTTCAAGAAACCACAAACCTTTATGGACACATCACAAACTGTTGAACGCACCATCATCAACAAAATAGACAGGCGCACATTTTTAAAGGCAACGGGCATCACCGCCACCGGCATTGTGCTCGGCCTTCAATATGCATGCGCACCATCAAAACCTGGTGTACCCTTTTCGCCCAATGTATATCTCACTATTAACTCCGATGGCACGGTCGTGATCGTGGCCCATCGCCAGGAAATGGGCACGGGCATACGCACGGGCTTGCCCATGATAATTGCCGATGAACTGGAAGCCGACTGGAAAAAGGTAAAACTAATTCAAGCTGTAGGCGATGAGAAAAAATACGGAAACCAAAATACCGATGGCTCCTTTTCGGTGCGCATGTTTTTTGAGCCAATGCGAAAAGCGGGAGCTTCGGCACGCATGATGTTGGAACAAGCCGCAGCCACAAAGTGGGGCGTTGATGTGAGTGAATGCAAAGCCGTAAACCATGAAGTGGTTCATACCAGTGGAAAGAAAATCGGCTTCGGTGAGTTGACGGAGGATGCCGCGAAACTTACCGCACCCAAAGACGAAGCCATTGTGCTAAAGAAAAAATCGGAATGGAAATATATTGGCACCCACATGAACCTATACGATACACCCGATATTGTAAAAGGCACTGCTGTGTATGGAATTGATGTGGTGAAGCCGGGAATGAAATACGCGGTCATTCTCCGGTGCCCTGTTGCCGGAGGCAAGGTGAAAACCTTTTCAGATGCGGAAGCAAAAATAATTCCTGGAGTTGTAAAGATTTTTGAAATGACTGCATCGGGTTTCCCTGCCGACTTCCATGTGCCGCAAGGTGGCGTAGTGGTGGTGGCCGATAGTACGTGGGCAGCCATCAGTGCGCGCAAGGCATTGCAAGTAGAGTGGGATTATGGTGCCAATGGTTCGTATGATTCTGAAAAATATCTTGACGATTTGAAAGCCAAGGTGAAAAAGAAAGGCGATGTGCGCAGAGAAAGCGGCACCATCGACAAAGCAATAAAGGCTGCCGGCAGTGTGCTCGAATCAACTTTTGTTACACAACATTTATCGCATGCACCCATGGAGCCGCCCAACGCAACCGCCCTCTTCAGCGATGGAAAGTGCGAACTGTGGGCACCCGTGCAATCACCACAATGGGTGCGCGACAGTGTTGCCAAATCAATGGGATTGGATGCAGCGAATGTAACCGTGAATGTGACGTTGCTCGGTGGTGCGTTTGGCAGAAAATCAAAACCGGATTTTGCTGTGGAGGCAGCGCTCATCGCAAAAGAAATGAGCGGTACTCCTATAAAAGTTACCTGGACCCGTGAAGATGATCTCGCCCATGATTTTTTCCATGCATGCAGTGTGCAACAAATACGGGTGGCGTTTGATAAGCAAAAGAAAGTGACTGGCTGGAACCACCGCAGTGCATTTCCACCTATCGGGGGCACCACCAACCCCAAAGAAATTTCGCCCAGCAATGGCGAGTTGCAATTGGGCATGGTTGATTTTCCATACGACATCCCCAACATCTCGTGCGAGGCCATTGAAGCACCGAGCATGACTCGCATTGGCTGGCTGAGGTCAGTGAGCAACATTCAACATGCGTTTGCTATTGGTAGTATGTTGGACGAAATTGCACAACACCGCGGCATAGATCCTGTAAAAAATCTGTTGGAGTTGCTGGGCCCCGACAGGATGATACCATTCACAGACTATGTAAAAGGTTTTGAAAATTACGGAGAGCCGTTGGATAAATTTCCCTGGAACTCTGGCCGGTTGAGAGGAGTGATAGAGTTGGTGGCCGAAAAATCAGGATGGGGAAAACCGTTGCCCAAAGGCCATGGCATGGGCATCTGTGCACACAAAAGTTTTCTCACCTATGTAGCCTGCGTAGTGCATGTGGCCATTGACGATGCTGGCAAGCTCACGATACCCGAAGTACATTTTGCCGTGGATTGCGGCCAGGCCGTAAACCGAAATTCAGTGGTGCAGCAATTTGAAGGAGGTTTTGTGTTTGCGTTGGGCGGGGCCATCAAAGGAAATATCTCCTTTAAAGAAGGCCGCAGCGAACAAACCAATTTCGACACCTACCAAGTTGCACGCATGGCCGATGCCCCGGTAGAAACGCACATACACATTATGGAAAGCGATGAGAAGCCGAGTGGTGTGGGCGAGCCGCCCGTGCCACCAGTAGCACCGGCATTGGCGAATGCAATTTTTGCCGCGACAGGTAAAAGATATAGAGAGATGCCGATGAAGCTGGGGTAGGATCAACAATTTAATTTTAACCGTAATTATTTTCGGCTCTATGTGCCTGCCTGCAAAGGCAGGGGTATATAAATTGCCACAATCTTTAGGTAATGGTTCATGGCATTATTTAAAAAAGCGAATCCTGCTCCTTTGCATTCGCGACAAGCGGCTGAAAATAAGCTGTGCCTTTAAATGACGCTTTGATCATCTGGTGCATGGCCTCAATAGTTTCGGCAGTGTATTGGCTCTTGTGGCAAAGCCAGGAGGATTTTGATTTTTCGAAATCCACTTCTGACAACGGTATCCTCACCGTCAAAAATTTTGTCTCCACAGTTGCCAATTTCATGGGGCTGTCGGCAGGCAGGTTGCCCGTTGGTATGGCTCCGAAATAAAGTTGACTTGGTTTATCCCACACCTGACTTTGAAATACTTCTGTTACCACCGAGCCTACCAGCCTATGATCATGATGGCCTGTCCAGCCGGAAGGGCCCCACGTGATAACCACATCGGGCTTTAACGTGGTGAACAATTCTTTCACTTTCACACGCAGTGTGTTGAGTTGATCATGAACAGGCCCATAACCTTCGCCCATTTTTAGCTGGTCGTGCAAACCAAACATGATCGGTGGCTCTATACCCAGCTTTTCAGCAGCACATTTTAATTCCTCTGCCCGCACCAATGCAAGACTATCGCCAGTAGGAATTTTTGCATGAACCGTAGTTCCCAATCGGCCATCGGTAGCAATGGCAAGATATACGGTCACGCCTTCTGCTGCATACTTAGCGAGCACCGGACCCACGGTTGCCTCATCATCGGGATGAGCGAAGATGGCAAGCAGCGTGCGGGGTGTGTTGGCTTTGTTTTCTTTAGGTGGATTGGTGCATTGCGATATCACAACCAATACAACAAGAGGCAGGAATAGTTTTAGAGATTTCATGGGCATGTAGTGTCAAGACCGCCAATGACGGAATAAGTTGACAGATGTGCAACCTGCCGGTAGTCAAGTTGACAACGGTCATACCCGAAACTTTGTGATCCTGCCTACCGGGCAGGCTGCTTTTTTGTCCATTGTCAATTGAGAGAGCCAGTATATTGTGAAAGTCGCTTACTACTCCTTTACAAAGTGCAATACTTGTACAGTGTTTTCGGTCTTTACTTTTATGAGATACATACCTTGCGAATAACCGGCCACATAAAACGTTGCTTCATTGCCTGTCACCTCCTGCGAATCAGTTTTCTTTCCATCTAATTGATAAATGGAAACTCCTTTTTTCCCGGGCCCATCACCAAGAGATATCACTAACCAATCGGATGCAGGATTAGGATAAACTTCTACGGGAATGTTAGTTATACTTTCTACTGCTGTTATGATCAGGTTCGTTTCTGTAGAAAATTCACTTGCGCAATCATCCACTTTCACCTGCACTTTGTAAAGGCCACTTTGGGTTGCGCTGTAAGTTGCATCGGAGGCACCACTAATGGCTGCACCGTTCAAAAACCATTGGTTGCCCGTTGAGGCACTGGATGTAAGTGTTGGCGAAGCTGATGTGGCATTGGCAACAGAAATCACAGGCTTGGCGGGATTGACGCAGAAACTTTGTTCAACCGATGTGGCTGCGTTATAGTTTTGATCGCCAGCCTGCGCGGCAGAAATAATCGCACGCCCCGCTTTCACAAGAGTGACCTGGTTTCCTGAAATAGTAACCCTGTCAGAAGCGGTGGTAAAACTTACAGCCAATGATGAAGAGGCTGTGCCAACCAAGGCAAATGCTGCATCGCCCAATGTTTTTGTGGCAGATGCCACAAATGAAATCGTTTGGTTTGCTTTGTTAATGGTAAGGGTTCCCGCTGTCAAAGTAATTATATAGTTGTTGTCCGTTCCACCTAGCAATGTAATTGTGTAGTTGCCAGCGTTGCTGGTTTGAGTAGCTGTGGTGGAAGCGGAAGGAAGTTGATCAATCGTACTTAAATCGTCAGTGCCTTTGAAGCCACTGTAGCCAATTGAGAAAGTTGGGATGGCATCGCCATAAATTTTCGATTTGTCTTCTGCTGTGGCCATAAGTGTGGCTTTGTTAATGGTGAGCGTTTGCGAAACATCCAACGCCTGAAAAAAAGTAACGTCACCCAGCTGACTTGCTGTAATGGTAACAATGCCTGCTTTTAAAATCGAGACCGTATTGCCAATGATTGTAGCTATTGTTAAATCCGAACTGGTATAAGTAATAGGAAGGCTTGAGCTTGCGGTGGCCGTTAGGTTAAAATCAGCATCTCCGTAAGTCTTTGCCGGCAACACATTGAAGGTAATGATCTGCGAGGGTTTAACAAACGTCAACGATGATTGTGGATAGGCCCCGTTGCTTCCTGCAAAATTTGTTTTTATTGTGTAGCTATTTAGAGCAGGGTCATACTCAAACATGGCCCCCAAATTATTGAGTGCTCCGTACGATGTCATGCCATATAGTTTCCCATTGGACGATTGAATAAGGTTGCCATACGGAAACGCGCCCGTTGTAGCGGAGGAAAAATTTAATTTATTGGTGTAGTTTCCAATTGATGGGTCGTACTCAAACAAGACTCCCTCATCGGTTGTGCCTCCGTTTAGTGTCATACCGTACAATTTTCCGTTTGAGAATTGTGTAAGGCCACCAAAGGGATTGGCCCCCGTTGGGGTTCCGTCAAAATCTAATTTTTTGGAATACAAATTTGTGGATAGGTCGTATTCAAACAAAACACCTTTATCATTGGCTCCGCCCGTATCGGTTATGCCATACAGTTTTCCATTGGAAGCCTCCACTAGGTTGCCCTTTGGAAAGGCTCCCGTTAAAGCTCCATCGAAATCATGTTTCTTTGCATAACTATTTGTTAACGGATCGTATTCAAACAACGCTCCCATGCTCGCAGCACCTCCCAGGGATGTCATCC
>JAYVAI010000326.1:0-9401 GCA_043751075.1 Cyclobacteriaceae bacterium
GAAGATGTGAGTATGAAGCAATCTACTTTGCCTTCCAATTGTTTTGTCAACTCCCGGATGGCGACCATGTTTTCCGATGAGGATTTTTGCACATCAAAAATGACAATGAGCAGACGCGCGCCTTCAAATGTGTATTGCGTTTTGTCTTCACCTTCGGGGCTGCTTACCGAATAGTCGGTGATTTTAGGTTTTGTTTTCTCTTCGTTCAGCACAAGCGAAGAAATATATTTATAGCCATCTTGTGAAGATAAAAACCGGGTGGCGCGCTCTTGTTTTCCGTCTTTTTCAAAAAGATATTCTATGATGGGCTGCTCAGGCGGCACCATCTGCTGTGGAATATTATTGCCAACCCGGTACGCCCGAAAATCAATATATGGCAAGTGCCTGATGGCGTAAACTCCCACAAACAAACTTACCAACACAACGGCCAGCACGGTGGCATGGCCCGAACGCGAACGCAGAACAGGCTTATAACTTTTTCTATACCAAAAGAGATGAAGCACAAATACCATCAGCACAACGTCTTTGGTGAACGACTCCCACGGGGTGAGCTTGATGGCATCGCCAAAGCAACCACAATCGGTAACCTTATTGAAGTAGGCCGAGTAAAAAGTGAGGAACGTGAAAAATGTCATCATCAGCAACAGCAGCCAGGATGTTATCTTCATTCTCCAAAAAATAAGGATGGCCACGCCCAAAGCCAATTCCAAAACGATCAGGATCATTCCAATCTCTAATGCCCACGGAATGAAATAGTGAAAAAAGGAACCGAAGTCTTCTGCGAACACTTCAAAATATTCCTCCAATTTAATTTGCGTTCCTATCGGGTCGTTCAGTTTTATCAGCCCGGAAAAAATAAGGAGGCCGCCAACAAAAAAGCGGGAGATTTGGTCTATGATTCTTTTCATAATTGATGCTTGGTGCTGGGCACTGGATGCTGGCGTACCAGAATCAAGGATCCAATATCCTGATTTAGTCTTTAAGTTTTATCAAACAAAATACCGAGTAGTTGATCATGTCTTGATAGTTGGCCATTACACCTTCACTTGCCAAAGTTTTTCCCTCGTTGTCTTCAATTTGTTTCACGCGCAAAAGTTTCATCAGGATAATGTCGGTCATGGAACTCACGCGCATGTCGCGCCAGGCTTCGGCATAGTCATGGTTTTTATTTTGGAGAAGTTCAAAGGTTTCATGTGTGGCCTGGTCATACATGGGTTCAAGTTCAGAAAAACTCAATTCCATACTGGTGCTGCTTTCCAATTTCAACTGCACCAACGCGATAATGCAATAGTTGATAATGCCCACAAACTCATCTTTGATCGGGTCGTCCACTTTCTGAACACCTTTTTCCTGAATGCTGCGAATGCGCTGGGCCTTGATATAAATCTGATCGGTGATGGACGACAACCGTAACACACGCCAGGCGGTGCCATAGTCTTTTGTCTTGCGCGCAAATAACGCTTTGCAGGAGGCGATCACCTCTTTATATTCGTGGGCAGTTTTATCATTCATAAAGTGGTGCAAAGTAAATTAATTTCAGCCAACAAAACACTCAAGGTCAGAGACAAGATCATTAGTCTTGCCAGCCCCAAAGTAATGGGCATCCTTAACGTGACACCCGACAGCTTTTATGATGGCGGACTTTATAATCGCGAAAGTGATTTGCTGAAACAAGTTGAAAAAATGGTGGGTGATGGTGCCGACTTCATTGACATTGGTGGATATTCTTCGCGCCCCGGAGCAGAAGACATTTCAATTGAAGAGGAGTGGAAGCGAGTTGGGCCAGCCATCCAATCCATCAAAAAGGAATTTCCATCCACGTTGCTTTCCATAGATACGTTCCGGTCGCAGCTTGCGCGCCAGGCCATTGGCGAAGGGTGTGATCTGGTCAATGATATTTCGGCAGGGCAACTTGATAAGGATATGTTCCGAACCATTGCCACGTTGCAAGTTCCTTACGTGATCATGCACATGCGCGGCACACCACAAACCATGACATCGCTGGCACAGTATGAAAATCTCATAAAAGAAATCATAGAATTTTTTCATGCCGTCATTTATCAATTAACAACACTGGGCGTAAAAGATATTCTGGTGGATCCGGGATTTGGGTTTGCCAAAACGGTGGATCAAAATTTTGAACTGCTCAATCAACTCGAGCAACTTCATGTGTTGGGCAAGCCTTTGATGATTGGCCTTTCCCGAAAATCAATGATATGGAAAACGCTGAACACCTCGGCTGAGTTTGCGCTTAACGGCACCACTTCGCTCAATACCATTGCCCTGCTAAAAGGTGCATCCATTTTGCGTGTGCACGATGTGAAGGAGGCGAAGGAAATAATTTTGTTGTTGGATAAAATGAAGAGTAAGACATAACTACCTTTGTTAACGATGATTCTTGCATTTAAAATTGGTTTTCTGGAAGTAAGCTGGGTGGATTTGATTGACATCTCGTTGGTGGCAATACTGCTTTATCAAGTATATAAACTTATTCGCGGAAGCCTCGCCATGAACATATTTCTTGGCATACTGGCACTGTACCTGATCTATTTAATAGTGAGGGCCGCCCAAATGGAATTGCTCGCCAACATACTGGGCCAGTTTATGGGCGTGGGCGTGCTGGCTATGATTATTTTATTTCAACCTGAGATAAGAAAATTTTTATTGATGATTGGCCGCACCACAGAGATCAACCGCGAAGATATTTTTAAAACCATTACCAACTGGCGGGCCCAACACCATGATGCCTTCGATGTGCACCAATTGATTGAAGCTGTAAAGACATTGAAAGCCACCCGCACAGGTGCGCTCATTGTTTTTTCGCGCGATATAGAACTTAAATTTTATTTGGAAACCGGAGACCCGCTCGATGCGGAAGTAAGCAAGCGCCTGTTACTTTCTATCTTCAATAAACATAGTCCGTTGCACGATGGAGCTATTCTTATCTACAAAGGGAGGATCAAAGCGGCCCGTTGTGTGTTGCCCATTAGTGAAAACGATCACCTGCCAGCGCACTTTGGTTTGCGCCACCGGTCGGCCCTGGGCATGAGCGAAACCACGGACACACTCGTGCTTGCCATTTCAGAAGAAACAGGCCGCCTGATTTTGGCCCGCAACGGAAAATTTCTGCGCGCCCTGAAGCTGCGCCAGGTAGAACAGAAAATAGTGGAATACCTGCACAACGAAGAGCCCAAAAACTGGGATGTAGTGCCCGAGGAGACTGAACCTTCGGAATAGGTAAAAATTTAGCCTTCCCATTAATTACTCGTATCGAGTACAACTTTAAGTATTGATCAACCATCTATACAAAAACTGGAATACGGTTTTTGAGTCCAACGATATACCGAATTTTCCTTTTGCTATTAAATCGAAACCAAAAAACCCTATGAGAAATACTATTCAACCCATTGCCATAATATTAATTGTAGTGTGCATTGCTGGATGCAGTCGAAAAGAAAAAAGTTCGGGAGTGAAGCTGTCCTTAACTTCATCTTCGGAGAACCCGATTGCAAAGTTGACGCTCTACAAAAATTTGGATGAAATTACTTTGGCAGAAACAACACTTGATTCTATTGGCAATGGAGTTTTGGAATTCAACCTTACCGAACCTACCATCGCTTACATTCAAATTGGCGATAAGTATGGTGAACTATATCTTGCTCCAGGCTATAACTTGACCGTTACTGCGAACAATGATGAACCAAAGAAGTCAATCACCTACACTGGCATTGGTTCGGAGGTCAATAATTATAATTCGCAATTAAATTTAATTGTAGAGGCAATCAAAATGAAAGGTGGCAGCTATATTGGTCAATTAAGTATCGAATCTTTTTCAAGCCGATTCGATTCGTTGAAAACAGAAGTAGTAGAATTTCACAGCAACTATATAGATAGCGTTTCGCTCTCAGCAGATATTATTCCTTTATTAGAAAAGAAGTATAAAGTGAAACTTCTGGCCATACAGCAGGAGTTTATATTTCTTCAACGAGATAATGCTCTAAATGAAAAGATCGAAGCGTATCGGAGTGGGAAGGATATTTTAGGATTTGAGCTGCCTTTAGTACTGAAAAGGGAAAAGGGTGAAATGATATGGGATTCCACTCTACTTGATCTTGGAATCTTTGAGTATGCCTATTTATTACAAAATATTATAATGAGTGAAATTCATATTCCAAACTATGACTATAAAAATATCGAAGATAAAAATCCTCACTTGCCAAGTAAGATCACCAAAGAATTAAGAAAAGGTGAATACTCCGGTCCAATTAAAGAATTCTTATTTGCACAGAATATCAATTATTGGTTGACATCATATGGCATAACACCAACAACCGATTCAATATTATCAGATTTCAAAAGCAGTTTCAAAAACTCCCAATATCTGCCAGTATTGCAAAAAAATTATAGTGGGTGGCTCGCTGTATCGCCTGGCAACATGGCTCCTGAGTTTAGCGGAAAAACCACAGATGGTGAGATGCTATCTTTAAGCGACTTAAAAGGGAAAGTAGTTTACGTAGATGTGTGGGCAACTTGGTGTGGACCTTGCGTGAAGGAAATCCCACATTCAAAGATATTGCAAGCAGAATTTAATGGCAACAATAAGGTCGAGTTCTTGTATGTTTCCGCCGATAGTGACATAGACGCTTGGAAAAAAATGTTGGCCGAAGATAAAGATTGGAAAGGCACTCATATAATTCTACCCGAGGAGCAAATAGGGAAACTTTATAGTGCTTATAAGATGTTTGGAATACCTGCCTATATCTTAATAGACAGAGAAGGAAAGATAATTAGTGCAAACGCAACACGACCTTCGGAAGGAAAAATTGGCCAACAGATTAAAGATGTTCTGAACAAAATTTAATTCAAGCCCCATTCATGTTTGTAAAAAGAAACCAAATTCTTATTTTTTGGGCCTTACTCCTTTCCCAAACAGGTTACTCACAATTTAACAGAACTTTTAACAGTGATATTAATTGCAAGTTGCTGAGCTATGAGATTTGTACCATACACGGATTTCAAAAGACAGATGTAAAAATCGGAATGGAATTTATTTTGGAATCTGCTACTGACCAAAACATAACGCTAAACCAAGTTTGGATTTTCCTCGGAGCATTATCTGATGAGAAAGGAAATAAATACACTCAGGTCAAATCAGACATGGAGAAGCCAACAAACGAAAATCTCTCTTTATCATTCAATATGGCCGAAAGCACTGAGCGGGTGCGTGGCAAATGGAAATACAAACTCTATCATAAAACTAAACTGATATTTGAAAAAGAGTTTTGGGTTGAGTAGTACTTATTTGTATTCAAACAACACCGGGTTAAGGCTGCCGTAAGCCATTGAGCCAACCGGTTTTGAATCGAGCCACGCTTTCCAATCGTTGGTGCGCGGGATATTAGTTGGTTCTACAATGCGAATGTCTTTGTCCATGTAAATAACCGTCATCACTTTGCGTGCTTTGCCCGATACATTCGATCCCGCGCGATGGTACGTCCAGCCACTGTGATAACTTACTTCGCCCAAATCGAATGGCGATTCTTGCATGGTAAACTGTGTGAGTGACTGTGCAAGCAGTGCTTCACTCTCGTCACTGATTTCTTTGTCGCGGCCAATTTCCATCTGCTGGCTCGCTTCAGCAAAAGCAAGTGGCCCCATTTGCATGGGAACAGGTTGCAGCGGAACCCAAACAGTAACGGTGTTTGCATTTGAAAGCGGCCAGTAAAACTGATCGGCATGCCAAGGCGTGATACCGCCAGCGGGCTCTTTGTACAATGCCTGATCGTGATAGAGGCGCACACCATTTACGCCCATTAATTCTGTGGCTATGCGCGCCAGCCGCTTACTAAAAACAAACTCTTTGATCTCCTCGTTTTCGCGCCACAAATTCATCACTTGCAAAAATGCTTTCTCGTAGGTGGTGCGCTGCTCCATAGGCTTGGTGAGCTTGTTGAGTTTAAAAACCCAATCGGTGATAATCTCACCATAGTACGCCAATACTTCCGCGCTTAAAACGTCTTTCAATTTTACAAATCCCTTTTCACGATAGGATTGAATGGCATCTTTAGGCAGTGAGTACGTTGAGTTTAGCTCCTCTATTAATTTTTTCTTTTCGATGGACATACTTGTGAAGTTAATGTTTGCTGTTAAAATTTGTTGTTAATTCTACTTTGTCATGTTTACACACTCATTGAGATCGAGCGTTCCCCTCTCCTCTGGAGAGGGGTTAGGGGTGCGGTCAGAGTTGGGCAATTGATCTCATCAAGACACTCCAAATGAACGCTGCTTTGAAAACCTCACCCCGGCCCTCTCCAGAGGAGAGGGTGACGCTCGGTTGAAACTTTGCACTTAATTTTAAGTTCATCTTTTGCATTTTTTAGGAATCACATTTCTTTGGGACTTATCCTGACTTAGCGAACTTTGCTTGTGCTCCTCTGCGCTCTTTGCGTTTAAATTTTTCTTGTCAACCGCCAATTGTTCCCAATTCTCTACCCACCTCAGTAAATGCCTTGATGGCTTTGTCCAAATGATGTTGTTCATGCGCTGCCGAAATCTGCACCCGTATCCGTGCCTTGCCTTTGGCCACCACGGGAAAGAAAAACCCGATCACGTAAATACCTTTTTCAAGAAGGCGTTCCGCAAATTTTTGCGCAAGCGGTGCTTCGTACAACATGATCGGCACGATGGGATGAACACCCGCTTTAATATCAAATCCTGCTGCCGTCATTTTTTCACGAAAGTATTTTGTGTTTTGTTCCAGCTTATCGCGAAGGTCCGGGGTTTCCGAAAGCATTTTGAACACTTCGATGGAAGCACCCACAATGGATGGGGCAAGCGTATTCGAAAACAAATACGGTCTTGATCGCTGGCGCAACAGTTCAATAATTTCTTTGCGCCCAGAGGTAAATCCTCCCGATGCACCGCCCAATGCTTTGCCCAACGTGCCCGTGATGATATCCACCCGCCCAATCACGCCACAATATTCCGCAACCCCGCGACCGGTTTTTCCGATGAAGCCCGAAGCGTGGCACTCGTCCGTCATCACCAAGGCTTCATAGCGATCGGCCAAATCACAAATCAAATCCAACCGTGCAATGGTGCCATCCATCGAAAATGCGCCATCGGTAACAATAATGATCTGATTGGCTCCGGCTTTTCTGGCGGCTTCCAATTGGAGTTTCAAATCGTCCATGTCGTTGTGCTTGTACCGATAGCGCATGGCCTTGCACAAGCGCACTCCGTCAATGATGGACGCGTGGTTGAGTTCATCCGAAATGATGGCATCCTTCTCCCCGAACAACGGCTCGAACACCCCTCCGTTTGCATCGAAGGCGGCCGCATATAAAATCGTGTCTTCGGTGCCGAGAAACTCCGATATTTTTTTTTCTAATTCTTTGTGAATGTCTTGCGTGCCACAAATAAAGCGCACCGATGATAACCCGAACCCGTGCGTATCAATGGCACGCTTGGCGGCTTCTATCACGCGTGGGTGTGACGACAATCCCAAATAATTATTGGCACAAAAATTTATTACTGCTTTGCCATCTTGTGTTTTTATGTCTGCCCCTTGTGGCGTGACAATGATCCGCTCTTTCTTAAAAAGTCCGGCTTCACGAATTGAATCCAGTTCCTTTTGCAATGCAGGCTGAAGTCTATTATACATGGCTTAGTTTATTTTCGGTTTTGGTTTCATCACGGGTCGTGCTGCCGGTGCGCTTGGCTTATGTACGGTGGTGCCTACTATTGTTTTCAGCAAATACTTTCTGCGCACTGTATTGATAAGGTAGAGTTTTTGGGAGGTGAAACTGGCCTCACTCATTTGATCAAACATGGCACTCCATTCCTTCCAGCGATCGGGCTCAGCACTTTTAAATGCACCACTATCAATCTTTTTGCTGATCAGATATTCATCAAACGTCATGATGCAAATCTACAAATCGTACTTTGTAATCCGTGCATCACAAATTTTAATAACTTCGCAACTTCATTCGATTGAACCATGAAAAAACCGAAGATATTACTAATTGGTGCAGGCGGGCAATTAGGGTCGGAACTTACTCAGGGCCTTTGGAAAATTCATGGCCAGGAAAACGTGATCGCCTCGGATATACGGGCTGCGCAGGGAATTTTGAAAGAAGGCCCCTATGAAAAATTTGATGTGATGCAGCGCGACAAATTGTTCGAACTCATACGCAAACATGAAGTAACACAAATCTATCACTTGGCTGCTCTGCTTTCGGCCACGGGCGAAAAGGATCCGCGCTGGGCCTGGAAGCTCAATATGGAAAGTCTTCTTTTTGTGTTGGAGGCTGCCCACGAATTAAAACTTCACAAAGTATATTGGCCCAGTTCCATCGCAGCCTTTGGGCCCACTACACCCAAACAAAACACACCGCAAGACACCATCATGGACCCCACCACGGTGTATGGCATCACCAAATTGGCCGGTGAACTTTGGTGCGAATATTATTTCAGAAGATATGGTGTGGACGTGCGCAGCCTTCGCTACCCCGGTTTGATAGGATACAAAACACCTCCGGGCGGTGGCACCACCGACTATGCCGTTGATATTTATTTTAAAGCTTTGAAAGAAAAAAAATTCGAATGCTTTCTCGCTGCCGATACATACCTGCCTATGATGTATATGGACGATGCGGTGAAAGCCACCTTGGATTTGATGGAAGCCCCTGCCGAAAAAATAAAAATCCGCTCCAGTTATAACATTGGCGCGATGACTTTTTGCCCCGCACAAATTGCCGCCACTATAAAAAAGCATATCCCAGATTTCACCATCACCTACAAGCCCGACTTCCGCCAGGCCATTGCCGACTCGTGGCCCAAGTCAATTGACGATTCGGCTGCGCGGCAAGACTGGGGGTGGAAACATCAGTTTGGATTGGAAGAGATGACGGAGGATATATTTAAGAATTTGATGAAGGGCGCAAGCTAATGTCATGTTTACAAAAGTGGTAATGAGTAAAAAAAAAGTAGCACGAGAGCAGTAAAAGAAATACATGGAAAATAATTCGCAGATAATAATTTATGCCACCGAAACAGGTGAAACCAAATTGGAAGTCCGTTTGGAAAACGAAACCGTTTGGCTTACTCAAAAGCTAATGGCGGAGCTTTTTCAAACAACACCGCAAAACATAACAATTCACCTCAAAAATATTTTTGAAGAAGGCGAATTGAGTGAAGCGGCAACTTGTAAGGATTTCTTACAAGTTGGAAAAGAAGGAGGACGGCAGGTTGAACGAAATCAAAAGTACTACAACTTAGATGCAATCATTTCGGTTGGTTATCGCGGGTGTACGACAAAATGCATAATCAATTTAATTTAGATTTATGAGGTTGAGGATTTTATCCCATTCACCACTCTTGTCGGCTACCCGCACGTTGGC
>JAYVAI010000327.1:0-9392 GCA_043751075.1 Cyclobacteriaceae bacterium
CGACTGTCCGCGGCAATCTCGGAATAGGATTTTCCCAACAGGGTATTGTAGGTGCCCACATTCATCGACAAAATGCCGGGCGTATTTTCATTGATGGTTTGGTTCCACCACCGGCCCGTGTTTGTGTATAGCGCATGCACCTGCCATGTACCAAATTTGGTTACTTGATCGGGATACACTGTTGGATTGTTACTAACATCAAATGCTTCCTGCGCCAATATTGCAGACGCGGTATGATGCCCATGCCCGGCACGTTCGTCCGGTGGAAAGCGCGCAAGTATTATGTCGGGTTTAAACTCGCGGATCACGCGCACCACATCCGAAAGTATTTCGTCTTTGTTCCATATTTCAAATGTCTCTTGATGGTTTTTAGAAAAACCAAAATCATTGGCACGGGTAAAAAATTGTTCGCCACCGTCCAGCTTGCGTGCAGCCAACAGTTCTTGTGTGCGGATGAGTCCAAGGAGGTCGCGTATCTCAGGGCCAATCAGGTTTTGGCCTCCGTCACCGCGGGTCATTGACAGATAAGCGGTTGCTGCCAGGCGGTCGTTGGCCAGGTAGGCAATGGCCCTTGTGTTCTCGTCATCGGGATGGGCGGCCACATAAAGCACCGAACCCAGAAAATTCAATTTGCGTAGCTTGAGTTTGATCTCAGAAGAACCAGGCTGGCGTTGGCCGCTTCCGGCAATGGCACCAAGCAAAAAGACAATCAAAAAGGCAAAGCGCATAGGCGTACAAAGTTTGTGGTAAATAACGAAAAAAAACAGTTATGGATTAGCTTGGATAAACGAGTGGCCTATTCGTGTGGATAAACGGGCATCTAAAATTTGCCGCGCTTCTGGTCATTCACCATAAAGGTGCCGTCTTCCATTATCAAAAGGTGGATCCTGCTGATGGGCTGCTTTGATTTGGAGTATAAGAGAACAATGAATTCGTAAGGTGCTTCCCGGTCCTTCACATCATCAATAAATCCGATATCGATATTGATAACCTCGCCCACGGTAGCCTTGCGGTTGAAAACTGTTTTGTCATTTGAGTTAACGGCTTTGATTTTTATTTCCTCGCTGCCCAGCTTTAACACGGTAAGGGTAAGCCGAAGATAAGGCAATGGGCCCGCGATTGCTTTTCTATCTCTTTCGTCAGTAGCAATATCATACACCACTTTGGTGCGATCTATGGGTGGATGCTCCTCAAATTTATAATCGACCTTGATCTTGAATTCATCGGACGGTTTATACGGCACAGCTTCTTGCAAGGCAAAAAAAGCAGTGAAAACAAGTATGTGCAAGCCTGAAACCATTTAGCGGATGAAAATTAAAGGAGTAATTCCTTCAAGGTAGGAATACAATTTAACAATTCAACCCAGAATTATGCATTGGGATCGCGTCAGTAGTATGGAATAGAAAATTTATATTCCATAAGAACGGTTAAAATGCTGTTGCGTCCTGTGGCCTACTATTCCGCAGGTACCCAATCAAGTCCACCACCTCTTTATCCGTCAGAGTTTGCAGTAGCCCTTCCGGCATCAACGATGTGGTTCCAGTCTCACGCGATTGGATATCGGATTTGTTGAGCACCAATTGGTCTTGTCCTACGACACGCAACGTCAGTTGCCGGTCGTTCTCGGCAATCACGTTGCCGCTGTAGGTGCGGCCATCACGGCTGGTAATCACCACCATTCTATAGTCGGCTTGGATTTCGCTGCTGGGCTCAATTAAGTTGCTGAGCAGATAATCAACATTGGACCTGTTGGAACCGGTGAGGTCGGGCCCCAACGTGCCGCCCTCCTTATATAGAGTATGGCATGCCCCGCAATGGCGCTTGAACAAAGCCAGTCCGTTGCCCAAACTACCTACGGCCAACGCGGGTTCTTTGAGTAAGTACTGGTACCGCTTGTAGGCAAGCGACTTATCACCTGCGATTTGGTCAATCGGCCCCCACACTTCCACAAATCCATTGCCTACTACCCTGCGTAGTTGCCGCGCTACATAAGCGGGCACTTCTCCTTTTTTTATCCTTCCATCTTTGATGGCCTGCGTGAGCAATCGCCCATAAACAGTTCGTGAGGCCAACGTCTGAAGGGCTTCCTTTTGTTCTTGTGCCGAAAATTTATCGAACCCATCCACCAACAGTTTCCCGAAGGGTTCATGGTTGTAGGCGGCCATCGCGCGAATGGCATCCACGCGCAACGACCGTTGTGTGAGCAACGTGGGAATTATCGGCAACAAATCGGGGCTCTGCTTGGCCGATAGACTTTTCAGTGCGGCACCGCGCGCTTCCACAGGTGAAGATTGGTTTTTCAAAATGGACAGGAATTTTTGTTCGGCTTCGGTGTCGCCAAACAACTGTGCGATTTCCTGTGCGAGTGGCGCAACGGTTTTTTCTGATTTCAATTTTGTATAAACGTCTTCCCAATTGGCGGGCGCCTTCACATCTGAGCGGCCTTCGAGCCCGGCCAACATTCCTTTCAACAGCGCGGGCAACTGCACTGGTTTTTTTCCAAGTTCAGTCACCAGCAAGGTCAACGCATTTGCATCCACCAACCGCCTCGAAGTAAACTCCGCCATCAACGGAAGTTTGCTTGCACCCGCCATCGCGATTGCCTTGTCGGGCGATTGCGCCACCAAGCCTTCCATTCCATACCAAATCATTTTCGGAATGTTGTGGTCGTCCACATCGTTGGCTTGCGAAATCAATCCTTCCGTTACAAGCCACCGCGACTTTTCATCCAGCCGTTGAAGCGCAGCGGCCAAATATAATCTCACCACTGCCGATGGTTCATGGAAACTCATCTTCACCAAAATATCCTTCGACTTTTCAGAAGCACTCATGTCTTCGCACAGCATTTGTATTGCCCACGCCCGCACATATTCATCTTTATCGCTCAAGGCGGCTTGCAATTCGCTCTCCGAAAAATTGTTGGTGATGCGCAGCGTCCACATGGCACGCAAGCGATGGTCTTGATTTTTTCCGTCAAACAACTTTCTCAATTGTGCCACCGAATTTTCAGACAGCTTTCCTTTTGTGGCGCGGTGTTGCAAAATCACACGGGCCCTTCGTGCATGCCAATCGCTGTTGCTCGTTTGCAAAGCGGCCAATTGTTCATCAGTCATTTTCTTCAAATCAGCATATCGCCCTTCCCAATTTTCGGCCAACGATTTTGCCGGGCTTATCCGGAAAATCCTTCCCGTCTCTTTGTTCAAAACTTCTTTGCCACAGATATCGGCATCATGCCAATCGAGCACAAACATATCGCCCGATGGGCCCACCTCCATGCTGAAGCCAATCCATTGCGCATTGTTGGCCATTAAAAAATCATCGCCATGATGGGCTACAAAGCCGGAGCCTTTTGGTTCGAGCACATCCGAGAGCACAGCATGTTCGTGTATGTTGGCCATGAACAACCGCCCCTGATGGATTTTCGCAAACGCATCGGATTGATAAATGCGCGCACCACCATGTGCCGACCGGTGGCGATGGTCCACGATGGTCGTGAGGTCGCTATACACATACGGATTAAAATGTTGTCCACCTTGGCGGTGATAAATTCCTCCGGGCACTACATGAAACAAATGTGGGATTACACAAGCCGTGATGAACAGTTGGCCTTTGCTGTCGTAATCAATTCCCCACGGGTTGCTGAACCCATGCGCCACCGCTTCAAATCTTTTTTTGGTGGGATGATACCGCCACACGCCTCCGTTTATATCCACGCCTTCGGCATCCAACAAATCTTCGGGGAACGGTTCTTTGGGTTTGTAAATTTTTCCTTTGCCAATCGGCTTTCTGATTTTTGATGGCGTGGCAAATCCTTCGAGACCATAGAGCCATCCATCGGGGCCCCAATGAAAACTGTTGATGGTTTCGTGGCGGTCGCGTATGCCCCAGCCTGTCAATAGCACTTCGATATTTTCCTTATCGGCCACATCATCGCCATCTTTATCGGGCACGAAAAGAAGATTGGGCGGGGCGCCTAAAAACAATCCATCGAAGCCCACGGCAATGGCCGAAGGAAAAGGTATCCCTTCCAGAAAAACTTTACGGCTGTCGGCATCGCCATCGCGGTCGGTATCTTCGAGGATAACAATCCTGCTATCTCCAAAATTTGAAAACCCACTGCCCCTTGATTCATAGTCACGGTTTTCGGCTACCCATAATCGTCCGCGGTCGTCCCAGCAAAAGGCGATGGGCTGCGTCACCATCGGCTCGCCTGCCCACGCGTTGGCCTTCACGCCTTCCATCATCGTCATGCTTTCAACGGCTTCTTGCGGACTTAAAAATTTTGCCGAGCGGCCTTCTTGTTGTGCGATGTCCCAGAGTGATGTGGTGGTGTACATGGAATTGTTGCCGATGTATTCGTTCCAAGTTTCGGTGAGTGCCACATCGTTGAGTTCGCCAGTGTAGGCCACAATCTGATGACGGATGATTTCGGTTTCACCTGCTTTGATATGCCAATCGCCCGAGAGCGCGCGAACAGGGCCAACACCAAACTGTCCGTCCACTCTCCATGATTGTGGAAAACCAGCATTTTCCGGATGGTCGAAGATGGTGATGTGCGCGAAGTCTTCGCGGCCTTCCACTTGCATCGCTACGTCCACCCACATAGCCCGTTGCTTGTCTGCTTTTTCGTTGCGCTGCCTCGCGGCATTCACGGCCTCGCCACGGATGCCTTCTTTCCAGGGCATGCGCAAAAACAATCCGCCATAATCAAACTCGCCAATGGTAATATCGGTTACTGCTTTTCCTTGCCACTCGATGTCAAGAAAAAATTTTCCTCCCTTCGCTCTCATCTTCCACAGTTGGGTCTCCTGAAGAATGGGATTGCCATCGGCATCCAGCATATCATAAACCGTTTGCCACGATACCTCTGTGCCTTCGGCCACCAATACCCTGGAGGAAACCTTCTTCCAATATTCACCTTCGGGATGATGGAAGAAATCCCGACCAATGCTCTTTTGCATGGCTGGAAATTTATCTTTTTGATAAAAGTATTTGCGCACCGTATCCATCGGGGCGCCCGCACCATTCACGCGCGTAAATCCCCAATACAGTCCCGTTTGATGTTTGTGGTGGCCGGGGCTGTACTCAGTGAGTTGGCCTTTTCCATCGGGTGCTGCGATGGGGTGTAGATAGGGACGGAAATTTGGTTTTGCATTTTGAGTGACGAGAACGGCTGCGCTTCCTTTTCGGAAAACTGAAAGAGTGCCTGCTTCTGGGTCCTGCAAAATGGTGAGTAAAACGCTGTCTTGAGTTACTGATCCGTTTTGCTTTTGTGGGCCGCAGCTTATCAGGGTTGCCATTGCCAAACACAAAAATGGCAAGGAAAAATAATGATACTTCATGAGTCTGTAGTTGGGTTTGGGATTAGTTGAAGAAGTGTTCCTTACTTTCTTTTGCTCAAAACATAATTGGCCACGGTGCCCACCGGGGCAATCCAAATTCCATTGGCTGGGTTTTTTGAATACTCAAGGAGTTCTTTCAGCATGGGTAGGCGAGTAGTTTGCGCACCTGACGAGCCCATTTCATGACCAGCCAGAACAACCCAGTGATGTGACTGCTTGGCCTTTTCAATAAGGGCCAAAATCTCGGCAAAATTTTTTCCGTCCATCTCCATTCCGGTAAGTTGTGCAAAGTCACAGTAGGTGGCATCGTTAGGGGCTTCGTCCAGCCATCCTCGTCCCAGGACAAACAAATCGGCAACAACGGGCACGTAGCTTTTCGTCTCTTTTCCTCTTCCAACAAAAGTTTGACCACACGGATAGGCAAATACGGTGGGCTTCACCCCAAGCAACTTTTCAATGTTCTTGTTTGACTCCACCAACTCATTCCGCATTTGCTCGATTGAATAATTCTCCAAAGCCTTTGACCTCGACCATTCAAAATTTCCAGAGCACGGATGGTTTTGAGAATGATTTCCGATTTCGTGCCCACTTGAAACCGCTGCCTTCCAGCCCTCCAAATGTTTTTCCACACTGCCCGGCATCACAAAAAAAGTAGCTTTCACACCATATTGATCAAGCAAAGCGGTACCCCCTTCCACCTGGCTAGTGCGACCATCATCAAACGTGAGGCTGACGGCAATCTTCTTTCCATTTGGCCATTTGAACAGGGATGTAGTATCCTGCCCGAAGGCCACCTGGCCATTCAATAGCAAAGCAACGACTGAGAAGAGAGCAAATAGTTTGAAATCGTTTTGAGGGTGTGTGACCATATAGTTTTTTGTTAACCTTAGAAATCAATCCTCATCATTAACCCTAACACAATTGGCAATTTATATTTTTCGAACATTGTGGTAGTAACACGCAGGACTAATAATAATACCCGAAAATTATACCCATCTCATCTTCGCTGGTGAGCCCGAAGCCCACAGCTTTGCTTTTTGTGTTGTTGTAGGTGATCACCGAAGTAAGCCCTTCACCAGCATTGAGCAAGATGGGCGGGTTGAACGCCTTTACCAGAGGATGATGCCAATCTTCGGACGTGTAAACAATTTCACCATTGCGCAGTCCCCCATTTATTTTGATAATGAATTTTTTGCCCAACTGGTGCGTGTGCGAGGTGAGCGAGAAAAGGGCAATAGGTTTATCAATGATGAAGGACTTGGTGACAGTGGTCTCTTTGTTGGCCGGCAGCGAAAAATTAAGATTGGCCAGGTTAATGGATTTCGCGACTTGCTGAACGGCAGCTTCCTCCACAGTATGAAAATTAATATTCACTTCTCCTTCAAAAGGGATCATGGATTTGTTTACGTAATGCGAATTGAAATCAAGGGCTGTGCCTGCCGGAATTTTTATGGCCACACCCGTGGGGAAAGTAAAATCGGAATAAGCGGTTTGTGTGCCGGCAACATAAATATGATAAAACATAGGAGTCAGGTTATTGGCATTGAGTGTTCCATCGGGAAGCCGGATGTCGCGCACAATATCCAATGGCGGTTTGATAGTTGACGGCAACAAATCATTGAAATCATAAACTACCAAGTGGTGGCTGTTCTCGCGCATTTTTATTTCGATGCGGTTAACGTAAACATCGGTGGCGTTGCCAATCTTTTTATAAACAAAAAATTCACGTTCAAAATCTGGTGCTATCTCGAACTTGCCCATGTCCACTTTAAAACCTTTGCCCTGTGCCGGTGCAACAAGCGGTTCAAATTCTTCTACCGAAGGAGTATGGTCATTCAACAACATAGAATCAGCGACCACCTCATTGCGCGGGGCACCTGCTTCAATCCATTGCCGCACAAATTCAATTTGCCCCACCGAAAGTCGGGGCAAGCCCAATGGCATAATGTTTCCGTATTTGTTTTGGTGATGCAAACCCGAATGTAGTTTGTGGTACAAAAGACTTTCATCGGCATTGGAAACCTTTACCCTAAGCAGTTTGTCGGCCAGTGCGTTTGCATTTTTGGGCGCCACACCCACCAGGTTGTTGTAAGCCACCAATCGTTCCAGGGAAAGGTTATGCTCTATAAAGTTGCCCGCGTTGGCTACATGGCATCCGGAAATGGCACACGAGGTATCGAATATCCGGCTTTGAATCAATCCAAAAGTAGAATTGTCCTCCGCGTTTTTCACATCGTAATTGTTGCACGATGCCAGCAAGATAACAGCACAGAAAATAATGATTGAACAATTGCGCATAGCTAAAATGAAAATAAAGATACTTGTTTTAGGGACAGTCTCTGCAACTTGGCCCGTATAAAAGACCTCATGTTTGTTGGTAAAGAACACGAACACCAACCATAGGCGAACAGAAATAAATTCCAGCCTTGTTGCATGGCAAAAACTTTCCTTGTTTAATTTGCACCCTTCGCAACCCGCCCATGCAAGCTATAAAAGAGACAAACTTTAAGTTGAAAGGCCAAACTGGTTTTTACCGGGGCAAAGTAAGGGACGTATATTATTTTGGCGACACGCTGGCTATGGTTGCTACCGACCGCATTTCTGCCTTTGATGTTGTACTGCCGCGCGCCATCCCCGACAAGGGCCGAGTGCTAAACCAAATTGCAGCGCGCAACCTGGAGGCCACTAAAAACTTAGTACCCAATTGGGTGATAAAAACACCCGACCCCAACGTGACCATCGGGTTTAAGTGCGATCCGTTTGCTGTGGAGATGGTGGTGCGCGGCTATCTGGCCGGCCACGCAGCGAGGGAATACAAGGCAGGGAAAAGAATGGTGTGCGGGGTGGCACTGCCCGAAGGCTTGAAAGAAAATGACAAGCTCCCCGCTCCTATCATCACGCCCACAACCAAAGCCACCGTGGGCCATGACGAAGACATATCGCGTGAAGAAATTCTGGCGCGTGGCATTGTGAGCAAAGAAGATTATTTGCGGCTGGAGGCATACACGTTGAAGCTCTTTGAAAAAGGAACCCACCTGGCAGACGAGCGCGGGTTGATCTTAGTGGACACCAAGTATGAATTTGGAAAACACAATGGCACCATCTACCTCATTGACGAGGTGCACACCCCGGACTCGTCCCGCTATTTTTATAAACAAGGCTATGAGGAGAGGCAACAAAAAGGTGAAACACAAAAACAGCTTTCAAAAGAATTTGTGCGGCAGTGGTTGATCGAAAACGGATTTCAGGGAAAAGAGGGGCAACGGGTGCCAGAGATGACCGATGAAATAGTGCAATCAATTTCCGAGCGCTATCAGGAGCTATATCGCCAAATGACAGGAGAGGCACTTGCGCCCGTGCAATATGAAGCCATTCTCCAACGAATTGAGCAAAGCATCGTTACTACTTTGGTTATTGATTAGACCGTATTGTTCTAAATTTTCAAAACACAGCCGTAGCACACAGTAATTACATAAAATAAGTTTAATTTTAAATTCTGAAAAATAGCATACATGAAGTACTCTGTAGATAAGCAAGAAAAATATACCCTGCTCCGCCTCAACGAAGACAAGTTGGACTCTGGCATTGCACCACAATTAAAATCGGAAATGGTTACACTGCACGCAGAAGGGGTGCGCAACATCATATTAGATCTTTCGGAAGTGAAATACACCGATTCATCGGGATTGAGTGCACTGCTGGTAGGCAACAGAATTTTACAAGAAGACAATGGCATATTTGTGTTGGCTCGTTTGTCCGACCACACCATGAAGCTCATCAAGATTTCACAACTCGACAGCGTGTTGAACATACTGCCCACGGTGGAAGAAGGCATTGATGCCGTGTTCATGCACGAGATAGAGAAAGACATGAAAGACGAAGACTGAAAAGTCTTCCTCCATTTAAAAAAGCAAAGCCTGAGATGATCGGGCTTTTTTGTTAGCTATAAAATAAAAGTAACCGTGAGTTTTAAACTTACCATCTTAGGATCGAGCGGTGCGTTGCCTGCCTACGGAAGGTTTCCTACCGCGCACTATCTGAACATTCAAA
>JAYVAI010000328.1:0-3507 GCA_043751075.1 Cyclobacteriaceae bacterium
ATGCTGAACAAAATCCAATCTTCCAATACTGATTCTAACTCGTTTCGGCATTCTTCCAGGGTTGCCTCATTTGCATATACACCTTTGAAGTCAGGTATCTCGCCATAAAAGGAGTTATCCTCTTCCAGTTTTTCATACTTGGCTTTTCGCATTGCCGATTTTATATACTCAGTAATCATAATTAACAATCAATTCCGTTTTCCAAGCTCATCTCTGATTTTTGCTGCCCGCTCGTAGTCCTCTTTGTCAATGGCGTCTTTGAGCAAGTCGTTGAGTTTTTCGATCGAATAGTTTTTATAATCCTCGCCTCCTTTTTTCGATGTTTCCTTTTTTACTTTTGCCTTGGCTTCGGTTTTCGATTCTGTTTTTTCTTCCTCCTCTTCCTGGTCGGTAAGCACGATTCCCGCCTCCGCCAAAATAGATTCATAGGTGTAAATATGGGAATCGAACCGGAGCCCTATGGCAATGGCATCGGATGGGCGTGCATCGATCTCGGTTTTTTTCAAACCATCGGAGCAAATTATCTTGGCGAAGAAAACACCTTCTTTTAGATCGGATATTATAATTTCTTCCACATGAAAGTGAAATGAATTTGAAAATGACTTGAACAAGTCGTGCGTCATGGGCCTGTTGGGCGTGATCTTTTCTATTTCGATGGCAATCGCCTGGGCTTCAAACATGCCGATAATAATAGGGAGTCTTCGATTGCCACCTGCCTCGCCCAACACTAAAGCAAAGGAGCCTGTCTGCGATTGACTGGAGGAAAGGCCCAGTATTTCAAGTTTAATTTTCTTTAACGGTGCCACTCAAAAATTGAATTTATAAAAGTTTATGAATCCTGTAATGAAAAATCAATGGGATGCTTTTATGGCTGCGGTAAGTTTGGGCACCACATCAAATGCATCGCCCACAATACCATAATCGGCTGCTTTAAAAAACGGGGCATCGGCATCTTTGTTGATCACCACAATGCACTTGGAAGAGTTTACGCCAGCCAAATGCTGAATGGCCCCCGATATTCCAATAGCGATATATAATTGTGGCGCTACCTTCACGCCCGTCTGGCCCACATGCTCGTGGTGTGGCCTCCACCCCATATCAGAAACAGGCTTACTACATCCTGTGGCTGCATGCAGTGTTCTTGCAAGTTCTTCCAGCAAACCCCAATGCTCAGGGCCCTTCAAGCCTCTGCCACCTGACACTACTATTTCGGCTTCGGGAAGTAAAATATCCCCGGTCGCTTTTTCTGATGATAGTATGGTTGTGTTGAAATCGCTTTCAGTAAGAGTTGGCGAATAATTTATTACCTGTGCTGTGCCACCAACTTCTTTTAGCTCCGCAGCATTTTTGCGAATGACTATCACCTTCTTCTGGTTTTTTAATTCAACATGGGCAAATGCCTTGCCTGTGTAGATGCTTCTGCGAATGACAAACCCATTTGCCGTGCTGGGCAGATCAACCACATTGGATGCAAAACTGGCCCCTGATTTCACGGCAACCTTCGCTCCCACTGGTGTGCCCAACGATGAGTTGGCGAGTACCAACACATCCGCGTTTTCATCTTTCATAGCTTGCGCCAGCACCGAGGCATACACCTGGCTGATCCCTTTCTCCAATTTCGCATCGCTTGCGTGAAGTACCTTTTGGGCTCCATATTTACCCAGCGATTGTACTTCTGCAGTATCGGCCGGGCCCAATACAATAGCGGTAACCGGGCTGCCCATAGCGTGCGCATAACACACTGCTTCGAGAGATGATTTTCTGATTTTCTTTTCCGATGTTTCTATGAATACCAATGTGGACATAATCAATGTAGAATTTTAAATCTTGAATCTTGAATTGCTATTAGAGAACTTTCGCTTCGTTTTTAAGCCTTGTTACCAACTCGGCCACGTTATCTGCCGAAATCATTTTCACCGCACCTTTCGCTGGCGGAAGTTCAAATTTTTGAAGTGCTGCCAAAGGTGAAAACACTTTTGCTTCCACAACTTTCAAAGGCTTGGTGCGGGCCGACATGATGCCGCGCATGTTGGGTATCTTCCATTCGGCAATCGGCTCCTGGCAACCGGCTACTAATGGCAAGCGTGCTTCAACGTGCTCTTTGCCTCCTTCTATTTCACGGGTCATTTTTACGGTGGTGCCTTCCATCTCTAGTTTCATTACTGGAGACACAGAGGGCAAGCCTAGCAACTCGCCCACCATGGCATGTACTACCCCACTGTTATAGTCTATGGATTCCCTTCCCATCAAAATCAAATCGTAACCTTTGGCATGTTCGGCTATTTGTGCGGCCACAAAAATTGAATCTGTTGGTTCGGCATTTACCCGGATGGCATCATCGGCACCAATGGCCAATGCTTTGCGTATGGTTGGTTCTGTTTCGGCAGTGCCTACATTAATTACCGTTACGGTAGTGCCCGGTGTTGCCTCTTTTATTTCAATGGCCCTCGCCAATGCATAGTCATCATACGGACCAATAATAAACTGGACTCCGGTGGTGTCGAACTTCGTATTGTTCTCTACGAAATTGATTTTTGAGGTTGTGTCTGGAACGTGCGAAATACAAACCAATATCTTCATAACTGCTTAAACAAAATGGATGGCAAAAGTTTTACAAACCAAATTCAAATTGGGCTCAAGATAAAGGATAAAATCATAATATTCGGCATTTCGCAATGTTGAAAAATTGGGATTTGATTTCTGCTACTTGGCCGGCAGGTGTTCTTATTATTCTGTTTGGCTTACATTTGGCCTTTCAATTCTTACCCTTGCCAAGCGGATGAACCAACCACGTATAGATTTATTAAGGAAGTTCATTTTGGAAGATCCAAACGATCCGTTCAACTATTATGCCCTGGCGTTGGAGTATCAGCAAACAAACCCTCTGCGAGCGGGCGAGCTTTTTGATAAACTGCTGGATGACCACCCTGACTATTTGCCCTGCTATTATATCGCTGGAACATTTTTTACCAGCCAAAAGATGGAAGAGAAAGGCCTTGGTATTTTGAAGAAAGGTTTGGTGTTGGCGAAGTTGCAGAAAAACTTTGCTACCGAACGCGAATTACAAGCTACCATCCAAGCCATAGAAGAGCATTAAATTTTGTATAACTTTCCTATCGGTTTCGAGAGACTTTTAGTGAGTTCTATTTTATTTCTTCAAAACAATTTAATGCCCAACTACTAATGATACGGATTTATCTACAGACAATACTGCTTATTGTTTGCGGCATAAACACTAGCCAAGCACAAGTGTCGCCCTTGGAATTAATGGGCGAATCGTTTCTTCAAACAAACAATGCCAACGCAACGGGAAAGATAAAAGCCTTAGTAATTGGAATTTCAAAATACCGCGAACTGCCCAAAGAAGCCCAACTGAATTATGCACACTCCGATGCCAAGGATTTTTATCACTTCCTAGTTTCCCGTGCCGGTGGCGGAGTGGACAGTGCAAACATTAAATTGCTATTAAATGAGGATGCAACGGCCGCAGAAATCTATGCCGGATTG
>JAYVAI010000329.1:0-3495 GCA_043751075.1 Cyclobacteriaceae bacterium
TCCCCCCACAAAATCCACGCGCTTCGGGCTTTCCTCTACTATCCCGGGCCGAAGTACATCGTACATAAATTGTACAAGTTATTTTGAAAATTTCCCTTAGAGGGGAGATTTCCTTCGAGTAGAATTCCTTCTGGAATTTAATAGACGCCTTCTTTTTCTCCATATTTAACATGAATGTGGGGAAGCTTATGTTGCTTCGTGTCCAGATAATACATCGACACAATCAGACCATAAAACATTGAAATAACAGGCATAATTCAAAGTTAGTTAATTCAAATCTCTATTTTTAAGCATGAAGGAAAAAAAACACATCGCCATCGCGGGAGCAGGATTGGTAGGCTCGCTGCTTGCCATTTATCTCGTAAAGAGAGGGTATAAAATTTCAGTTTTTGAACGGAGGGCCGATATGCGAAAGCAAACAACGGATGCAGGCCGCTCAATCAATCTTGCCTTGAGCAACCGGGGCATTCGTGCGCTGGAGGAAGTTGGACTGGCAGAAGATATAAAAGAAGTGGCAATACCCATGCATGGCCGCATGATGCACGATGTGAAAGGAACGCTCTCTTATTTGCCTTACGGGAAAGAAGGGCAGTTTATAAATTCTGTTTCGCGCAGTGCATTGAATATTTTGCTGATGAACACGGCCGAGGCACTGGGCGTGGGTTTTTATTTCGAAAATCGGATTGCTAAAATTGATTTGGAGAAAACCACCATCGCTACCCACAGCCCCACCGTAGAAAAAGGACTTTATGCTCCTGACCTGATAATAGGAGCCGATGGTGCCTTCTCTGCCGTGCGGGGTGCTCTGCAGATTACCGACCGGTTTGATTACGCGCAGAATTACATTGATCACGGATATAAAGAGCTACACATTCCTTCTGGTGCTGCCGGAACTTTTCAATTGGAAAAAAATGCTTTGCACATCTGGCCGCGCGAAAGTTTTATGATGATAGCGTTGCCCAACCCGGACGGAAGTTTTACCTGCACGTTATTTTTTCCTTTTGAAGGCCGCCCTTCGTTCAGTCAATTAAAAACCGATGCTGAAGTAAGTATGTTTTTTGAAAGCACTTTCCCCGATGCCGTACCGTTGATGCCATCCTTGTTGGAAGACTACAACGCGAATCCCACAGCATCGCTGGTAACGGTGAGTTGCTATCCGTGGGTAAAGAACAATACGATGATGATTGGCGATGCCGCCCATGCCATCGTGCCGTTCTTTGGCCAGGGCATGAATGCGGGTTTTGAGGATTGCCGTATCTTGCACGATTTGCTAAACCAGCATAACGATGATTGGCAAGAAGTACTTCCCCGATTTCAGCAAGCGCGAAAAAAAGACACCGATGCCATCGCGAAACTTGCCTTGAACAATTTTGTAGAGATGCGCGACTTGGTGGGTGATGCGGAATTCTTGTTAAGAAAGAAAATTGAATCAAGGCTCCACCAACTTTTTCCAGCGCAATGGATACCACTTTATTCAATGGTGACCTTTCACGATGATATGCCATATTCCGTTGCCTACGAAACCGGCCAAAAGCAAAAGGCAATCATGGACGAGGTGATGAAACGGCCCGGCATTGAAAGAAACTGGGAGTCATTAAACTTTAATGAAATAGTAGAGGCACTTGTTGGCAACTGAAAAAGTCCTTCAATTGGGGTTGGCTAAGAAATTTCCAACAGGATTTTATACCTTTGTGAAACCCTTTTTCCAGCGTGATCAGAAAATTCTTTTCGCACGATAAAAACTACCTGCTCGAAGAGGCTCAGCTTGTGTTGCAGAATACCCTTCTCAACCAATTGATCGAAAAAACAAAATCCTCCTACCTGTCGATGCACAATCCATTAGGGCTGGACGATTCTTTCAGTAAGCGTATCAAAAAATTTCAGGTTCGAAATTTAGAACCTCTGCAGCACTTCTATCAAAACTTAGCTGCAGTCTATCGCTACAAGTTTGGCGACAATCAACTTGAGTTTGTTTGGGACGGGCGCGATCATCAGGACAAGTACCAGGCCGAGTGGGCCGCTGCATTTCAACAGTGGAGCGACAATTTCTGCAAGCATGAATTGTTTGTTCAGGCTGTGCTTGACCTAACCGTGTTTTTGCCAGAAGGCCAAACGCATTTGGCAGAAAGCCGCATGCACCATTTTATCGTCAAGCACTTCGAAATAAAATTCCACAAAAGCCGTGGCATTGTGCAAATGAAAGTAGCCTGAGAATTTACCTTCTCCTTTGGAGAAGGGCCTGGGTGAAGTCATCCCTTGTTCGCCAACTGCCCACAAGCCGCATCAATATCTTTTCCCCGGCTCTTTCTTATCCGCGTAGTGATCCCATTTTTTTCAAGCAAGTCCATATACATGTTCAGTACAGAATCAGGTGCTTGCTTAAACTCTCCATCGTCAATCGGATTATATTCAATCAGGTTTACTTTGGAGGGCACCACCTTGGCAAACTTTAGCAAGGCCCTTGCATGTTCTTCGGTGTCGTTTATCCCTTTCCACACAACATATTCGTACGTCACTTTGCTTTTTGTTTTTTGATACCAGTAGCGGAGCGCATCGGCCAACTCTTCAAGCGAATTGGTATCGTTGATGGGCATGATGGACGATCGCGTTTCGTTGATGGCCGCATGAAGCGACACCGCCAGGTTGAATTTCACCTCGTCATCCGCCATTTTTTTTATCATCTTGGCAATGCCCACCGTAGAAACAGTGATGCGCCTTGATGCCATGTTCAATCCTTTTTGTGCCGTGATTTTTTCGATGGCAGCAGTAACGTTGGCATAATTCAACAAAGGTTCGCCCATGCCCATGAACACAATGTTGGTGAGCGGCCTTCCAAAAAATAATTCTGCTTGTTCTTTGATGGCCACCACTTGATCATAAATCTCATCGGCACTCAGGTTGCGTTGCCGTTTCAAGCGGGCCGTGGCGCAAAACTTGCACGCTAAGCTGCAGCCCACCTGTGACGACACACAAGCGGTGATCCTTTTTTCGGCCGGTATCAATACCGATTCCACCACAAGCCCGTCATGCAATGTCACCGCATTTTTTATCGTGCCGTCTGTGCTGCGCTGCATTTTGTCAACTTTAATATGGTTGATCACAAAGTGTTGAGCTAGCACATTGCGGGTCTCCAGCGAGATGTTAGTCATCTGCTCAAAATTTTTGGCGGCTTTCATCCAAAGCCATTCATACACTTGCGTGGCGCGAAATGGCTTGTCGCCTTGCTGCACAAAAAAAGTTTTCAGTTCTTCTAATGTCAGTTTTCGAATATCGCGTTTGGCGATGGTATCTGTCATATTGATTTATTGAAGTGCAAATTTACACTAAATTGAACTTTCAATTTTGGTATGAGGTTGAGATCAGTCGTGTATTTTAAATTTTTGGGGCATGGCGCGAGGCGCCACCGGGCTTTTCGTTCCAAGCCCACGCGAGGCGCGTGGGGCTTTCCACTTCAATCCCATTGCCCGCTTGCGCACGCATAACCGCTACCGGAAA
>JAYVAI010000330.1:0-3490 GCA_043751075.1 Cyclobacteriaceae bacterium
CCTTAACAAAGCCTACATCAGTTGTGGTGATTGATTTCACGACATTGAAATTCATCGCCAAGGCAAAAATAACGGGTATCAATCCGGATGCTATCTTATGGGGACTTCTTAAAATTCAATTTCCTCTTATCATTTCCCCACGCGAGGCGCGTAGGCCTGCCACGCGCTTCGCGTGGGGAAACAGGCCTGCCAAGCCAACGGCATGGAATGAGTCAAAAAGAAATAATTGAATTTTTAGAACCTCCCTTATATGATTTATTTGCCCCTGATGAAGACCCTACTGGGTTGGCGTTTAACACAAAGGCACATCGGTTGTTTTCAGTCACTGATAAATTGATGATTATCACAGACTCACAAACAGAAGAAGTAGTAACTACTGTGGTGGAAGAAGTAAATGAAAATGAATTTAAAATAGTGGAGGCAATACCCACACAAGCAGGAGCAAGAACAATGGGAATCAACACCAAAACTCATCGCCTCTATTTGCCCACAGCTGAATATGAGCCAGCACCCACTACGGAAAATCCAAATCCCGGGCCGGCAGTTAAGCCAGGAAGTTTTGTTATTCTTGAGATTGGATTTGCAAACGAATACTCACTTCGGAATTGATAAAAATATTTTTTTAAACAACTTAAGGATTATGAGACCCACAATGCTTCTTTTTCTTTGCTTCACCTTTTTTTCGATTGTCACCAGCGCACAACATTCATTGAAAGTAAAAGTCATCGATACCGCTACTCGTGATCTTCTGCCGGGGGCAAATGTGGTCATCAATCATACAACCAGTGGAGGCTCGACAGGATCGGATGGCATTGCTGAATTGAAAAATCTGAAAGCCGGACGAGTGGAGTTGAAAATCAGTTTTATTGGTTATCACGATTCACTTGCGCTTGTCAACATTCCATACGCAAAAGATTTGCTTATTATTGGTTTGATTGCTGCTGAGGAAGAGCTCAAAGAAATCATCGTTTCATCAACGCGCACCAATTCACGCATCGAAGACTTGCCCTTGAAAGTAGAAGTGTTGGGCTTGGAAGAGATGGACGAAGAAAGTGCTTTGGTTCCCGGAAACATTGCCAGTATTTTGGGAGATCTTGCTGTGATTACAATTCAACGAACGAACCCGATCAATGGTAATGATGCCATCCGTATGCAAGGCCTTGATCCGCAATACACCTTGTTGGCAAAAGATGGTTTGCCTTTGTTCGGAGGGTTTTCTGGAAGCCTCGGAGTGTTGTCCATTCCACCGCTTGATTTGAAACAAGTTGAAATCATCAAAGGATCTGTTTCTACTTTGTATGGAGGAGGAGCCATTGCGGGTATGATTAACTTCATTTCGCGAGAACCAGGGCCTAAGCCGCAGAAGACATTGTTGTTTAATGCTTCTACATTAAAGGAAAAAAACATCAATACATTTTTCTCTGGAAAGCTGAGCGACAAAGTTGGTTATACATTGTTTGCCGGAGCGAATGTCAAATCTGCCATTGATGTGAACAAAGATGGTTTCAGTGAAATACCCGAACATCAGGATTATATTCTTCATCCAAGATTCTTCTTTACCTTCAAACAAAAGACGAAACTAAATGTTGGTATAACGTCTACTATCGATAATCGGAAAACGGGAGATATGGAGGCCGTAAAAAATGAACCCAGCACAACGCATCCTTATCTCCGAAAGGAAAACACATTCAGAAATGTACTGGATATTCAATACACGCATGACGTTTCTAAAACGAATACGATAGCTTTTAAGACTGCTTTAAGTTCGTATCAACGGGAGATGAGTTACCCTTATCGGGGAATTGATTTTCATTTGAAGGCTGCTCAATATTCTTCTTATTCTGAAGTGAGTGATCGTGCCACGCTTGGCAAACACACGCTGGTAACGGGTGTGAATTTGATTACTGAATTATTTCGAAAAATTTCAAATGACGTAGTGCCCTTGAACAATTATAATTATGTAACGGTGGGTGTGTTCGCTCAAAATGATTGGAAGGTTACAGATAAGTTCACAGTTGAGGCAGGATTGCGTTATGATCACCACAACATCAATGGATCATTTGTGTCTCCGCGCATTGCACTTTTTTACAAAGCGTCTGATAAGTTATCATTGCGTCTTGCTTCCGGTACCGGTTACAAGGCACCTAATATTCTGGCTCTTTCTGATCCCACTCCGTATTTGTTTAACAACGGAGCATCGGTTAAGGCAGAGTATTCGACAGGTATAAATGCGGATATTAATTACAACACCGTTTGGTGGGATGAAGTAGAAGTATCGCTTAATCAGGCGTTCTACTATGCCGATATCAAAAATCCGTTACTGGTAATATCAGATACCTTGAATAACACAGCCTATCTGCAAACGCAGAATTACAAAGTGAATACAGTGGGAACGGACACGTATATTCAAATAGCGTATAAAAGAGCTGAATTATATTTTGGTTACAATCATACGGAAGCGCTTCAAAAATATCCATCTGCTAATGTATCAATGCCATTTAATCCAAAGGATAAATTCTCAACAACTATTGCCTACGCAATTGAGGGCAAATGGAGAACGGGTATTGAGGGCAGCTATTCGGCCAATCAATTCGCATACGGCAGTCAATATTATTTTAATGGACAGCCTGTTTATAATTCGCAACGGGTAAACAACTTTTGGTTTCTGGCTGCAATGGTCGAGCGTAAATTTGGTTTCGGTAGCATCATTCTTAATGTGGAAAATCTAACGGACTCGCGTCAGGCGAAATTTGAAAAGATTGTGACGGGCTCAGTTACATCACCAACGTTCAAGCCAATCTGGGGACCCTTGGATGGACGGGGCTTTAACCTTACTGTGAAGGTAAATTTGTAAAATAATGAAAAGATTACCTTCAGGGTGTACGACAAGGATTTTTTCTCCGTGCCGTCAGGTCTTCCGACCTGACGCATTACCACTAACTAAAAAAAATCTCTGTAATCGGTAACAGTAACCCATGGCTGCTGACCTAGCTCATAAAAGATGGTGCTTGAGTAAGGCCAATCTTCCGGCCGCAACACCAGATTCCAATGTTCCTGCATTGGGTTTGTGTGAGTGTATTCCAACGTTGTCTCTAAAACCGCTTTACTTTTTAAATAGACGTCATCAAAACGGTCTTTCCACACTTTGAAAACCCGTCTCCTTTCAGATACACGTAGCTTTTCCAACAGTATTAAGTCACCAGATTTCTCAATTTGTTGGCGCACCATCACAGAAGTAAATTTTTTTAGATCCCTCATCCAATTTGATAGTTGATTGCCTTTTTTAAAATACAGTATTATGTGCAAGTGGTTGGGCATGATAACATAACCAAGTGTTGCAGTCGTGTATTTAGTATTTACGAAATTTATACTATCGCTTACAATCTGTTTACAGGAATCCATTTCCAACAGATGATACCATTTGTAGCAGGTAGTTGTCACAAAGAAATAATCCTCTTCAAGAAACTGATTCCGGCCACGAAGTCCCATA
>JAYVAI010000331.1:0-9308 GCA_043751075.1 Cyclobacteriaceae bacterium
GAAGCCTTTTATCAAATCGCTTAGTGGTTTTTATTAACCTTTCAATCTCCCTGAACCGTTATTCAAAGACCCGTATTTCGTTTTGGGAGTGCAAAGGTACATGTTGAAGGGGTTTCTGCAATAGTTGCGAAAAAGATTTTTCAATAAAAGGCTGGTTATCGAAAATCATGAGCCGTAACTATCTGATTTTCAGAAACAGTATCGGGTATTATTTTCTTTTAAAAACAGGCACGGTGCTGCAAGGTTCTCCAAACATAATGCTTGAAGCAATTGGGCGGAGTCGATTTGTAACTTCTACGTAAGCGGAAACGGGCACTTCTACTTTGCTACAGCCTTTGATGACAACTTTGGCGTTGTTGAATTTAGTCCAATCAATTTTATCTAAAGCATTTTTGAAAAGAATAGTTTCCAAATCCGAACGTGAACCAAAAATCACCTGTGCTGCGTGTGGCTGCAACGCTACGGTGAGCAACATGTAAGCCCATGTTGGAACTACGGCATCGGCTGAGCAGGTAATGGCAACATATTTATCGGAATACTTAAGCCAATCGTGCGATTTTATAAAATCTCTAAAATCCTTTTCGCGCAAGACGAGTTCTTGAAAAAGTAAACTCCTTATATCAAACAAGATGCGCTCACCGGGTGTATATAATTCTTCCAAATCGAAAGAGACTAACTTACTGCTGCTTACTTTATTTACGATTTCTTTTTCCATGGGTCTTTCTTAACACACTTAATTCAAATTTGGTTTTCTGATGAGAAAATCTTTGAGGTAAAATGGTTCAAACAATACCAAATCCTCGGAGGCAGAAGTTTTCCATTTTTTATAACCTATTGTACCTAATGATGATGCCAATGGTATTACATTGGAAAAAAAATGTGCATTTGAATGTTTAATTATATCTCTGCATTTATCGGCCCCTTCTCCAAAAAACAGAACAGGATTTTTTTCAATTATTGATTTGAAGCTATCTTCCTCTATCACCTTTGCCTGCACTTGTTCTACATATTTCAAGTCCTGATCGAGCAGCGCGCAATACACTTCCATTCTTCGGGCATCGAGCATTGGGCACAAAATGGCATTGTTGACTTGTACGTTTTTTTTTGATGCCGTCTCCAGAAACTGGTAAGCCATTAACTCCAACGTGTTGATTGAGAAAAGTGGAATGTTTAACGCGTAGCATAAACCTTTGGCTGTGGCAACCCCGATCCGTAAGCCTGTGTATGAACCAGGACCCGCTGCCACAATTACACCTTCCAGTGATTGTGGCTTTTTGTTGGCAGACTGAAACACCTCATCAATCATTACTGCCAATTGAGAGGCGGCCGACCGTGGTGCTTCTGTCATTTTAGATGCGATCAAAATACCGTCACTATGAAGAGCCACGGAGCAAGATTGCGTGGAAGTCTCCAGGCTGAGCAGCAGAGCCATTAATTTGGAGAAAGAAGTTTTTTTAACTCCGAAGTGTTAGTGAGAGTTTTCTTTGCTTCCAATATTTCGGTGTCTCTATCTAATGAAACTTCTGCCTGGCCCTTAGACAAGCGATAATGAAAAGCAATTTCTTCTTCTAAAATCATGGAAAGTTCTGGTTTGAATTTTAAAAAGGCAGCACTTTTATTCTGATCCATTTTAGCCTTTAACTCTTTGAGGGGCGATTGAAGTTCATCATAATATCTCTCTTTCTTTGCCGATGCAATCAGGTCGTCCGTTTTTTTGTCTGTTTCAGAATCGTACAAAAATTTCTGCTCTTTAATCCAACCCAAAAATTTTTGATACTCTAAATCCGAAAGCCTGAAGTTTTTTAAATCCGATGGTGTTTCATGTTCGGAACAATACTTAGAGGCATACTCAAAAATAAGTCCAGAGCCTGCTAACTCCACAAGGGCGACACTATACGGCTCTGATTTTATAAATACGTCAGGATCTAACCCTGCCCCATCAAATACTTTGCGGCCATTAGCGGTAGTAAATTCTCTTTTGAGTGAGTCAGCAAATTTTTCAACAGAGCCATCGGTTTTTCTATGCTCATAATCTAATGCCTGAATGCACCGCCCACTGGGTATATAATATTTTGCTGTGGTTATTTTCAATTGCGTATTGTATGTCAGTTGTCGGGTGGTTTGCACCAATCCCTTGCCAAAGGTTTTCTGCCCTACCAATATTGCCCTGTCGTAATCTTGCAATGAACCTGCTACAATTTCAGAGGCTGATGCACTTCCTCCACTGGTGAGTATCGCCAACGGGATTTCTGTGTCAACCGGGTTGTTAAGGGTTGTGTATGATTTGTTCCACTCGGGTACTTTGCCTCGCGTGGCCACCACTTCTTTTCCTTTGGGGATAAATAAATTGACAATGTTCACGGCTTCATATAAAGAGCCGCCTGGATTATCGCGCAAGTCAATGATCAACTTTTTTGCTCCTTGTTTTTTCATGTTCACCAAGGCCTCTTCCACTTCTTTGCCTGCCCCGGGCGTAAACTCATCCAACTTAATGTAGGCTGTTTCGCTATCAATCATTCCATGATAGGTGATGTTGCTTATCTTGATTTTCTCGCGTACCAATTTAAACTTTAAGTTTGCTTTTTGCCCCCACCTCTTCACTTCAATCTCCACTTCGGTTTGGGGTTTACCTTTTAGTAAGGCACTGACTTCGGAGGTAGGTTTTCCCTGAACGTTCTTTCCATCCACCGACATTATTTCATCGCCCACTCGCAAGCCTCCACGCTCGGCAGGGAATCCCACATAAGGATTTGTGATTACGGTTTTCTTATTGATCACACCAATCAGCGCACCCACGCCCGCATATTGGCCAGTAGTTTGGATACTGAATGCTTCGAGGTCTTCTTCGGGAATATAGTCGGTGTATGGATCGAGTTGATCCAACATCCCATCGATACCCGTTTCCACTAATTTTTTTGGATTTACATCATCCACATAATAGGCATTCACTTCTTTGAAAAGGGTTGCGAAAATGTCGAGGCTCTTGGCTATCTCAAAATATTTTTCGCCTGTGCTGCTAAATCCCCACAACGAACCTATCACTACCAGCGCGATTCCTAAAAGTTTCAGTTTCTTGCTCATCCTAAGTCTTGTTTAGCCGGCCATTCAAATACCAAGTTCTCAATTTTTTTCAGTACTAAAAAGAGTTTGCTTTTGATTTCGGCAAAAGCCAGCACTGATTTGGATGTATATAAAAACGCAAAGACACCTTTTTCGGGTTTGGATCGGATGATTTCTTTTTGCGTTCGATATGCTTCGCGTATCCGCCTTTTGATCAAATTACGATCAACAGCGCGCGGAAAATTGCGATTGGATACCGAAACGAGCACCTGATGCAGGTTGGCTGATTTGTGGGAGGCCGGTAAGTAAACAACTTTAAATGGGTATAAATAAAAAGAGGAACCCTTATCAAAGAGTTCCTTTATGGTTTTTTCTTTTGAAAGCCTTTCTGCTTTTGTGAATGTGAACTTGGTCATGACCTCTGACTCTTGCTCAGAATTTATAATTGCCTCATCCCCGACCCTTCTCCAAAGGAGAAGGGAGGGAGGAGTTTACTTGGTCTTAGGGGTGCCTTCGTCAGAAACGGTAAGTTTCTTTCTGCCTTTCCTTCTGCGTGCGGCCAATACCCTGCGCCCGTTGGCAGAGGCCATGCGTTCGCGGAAGCCGTGCTTGTTGGTTCTTTTCTTGCGGGAAGGTTGGAATGTGCGTTTCATAGTATTGTCTTATAAACCTAATTAATAAAGGGCTGCAAAAATGAACAGGATTATCGGAATTTACAAGGTTGCACTTAGATTTTGACGGGAATCCAATCAAATACCAAAAAAAAGGCTGGTTTATGGCCAGCCTTCTAATCTCTCTACCCGGGAATCGCTTTTAAGAATTTTAGAACCCCATGATGTTTTGGTGGGCTATTTTAAAATTGCCACGACCTTCAGGTCGTGGCAATTGAGACCGCCTTAAACGTAACAAAGGTCAAAATTTTATTGATGTTTTTTAAAAGCGATTTCCCTGATCTCTCTACGCTTTAAAAATTATTGCACTTTAAACAAAGCATCGTCCAATGTTGGATTTGCCTCAGCGGTTGAAACCTGAAATTTGAAAACCATAGGCCCCTGGCTAATGAGAATGCTATGGGCAAGTTTTACTCCGCCCACTTCTTTATAATCCTGGAGCTTGGTTGGAACACTGATCTCGCCTTGTGGGGTTTTGGCCTGCTCAATAGTTTGAACTTTTAGCCCGCTATCTTTATCAAAATAATTGATGATTTTTTCACCTGCGGGAAACATGTACTCCACCACATACGCTTCTTTTCCTTCCAGACTTTCTATTGATTTAAGAACCACCTTCACATTCATGGCTGCGATCATTGTTTCAGGAACAAGGTGCGCATCGAAAAGATTTTTCTCTTTAGTGGCCGCATCCTGTGGTGCTTTTTGCCCCATTTGAATTTGCACGTAGTCTTTTCCATCGGATACGCTTTTTTGCATGACATTGCCCTGCATGGAAAGTTCAGTTAAACTTTTTCCGGAAGATTTTTTAGAGTTGGTCATAATCAGTTCAGCACCTTGAAAGGCTGCTTTCATCGTCATCTTCACACTCTTCAACTCCTGGATTTTTTTTGCGCCCCCAATCGCTTCAATATAATTGGCGATTACCTTTTCGGCTGTAAGGCCAGCTGGCAATGCCGATACTTTGGCGGGCACATACGGTTCACCATAAAGATCAAAGTTTTTTACTTCACCAAACGCTTTGAGCTTGTCGGCAACATCGGCACTCTTGCCTACTATCACAATGTGAGCATTGTCGGGGCGGATAAATTTCTTTGCCGTTGCCTGCACATCGGCCAGTGTTACTGCGTCCGCATATTTTAAATAATTGTTGTAATAATCTTTTGGCAGATTGTATTTGGCGGTGTTGAGCGCAAAGCCTGCAATAGTCTGCGGGCTTTCGAGTGAACGGCCAAAGGCACCTGAGATTTCGGCTTTGGCTGCCATCAATTCTTTTTCCAACACAGGTTCATTCACCATCCGCTTTAGTTCCGATAAAAATTCAAGTACCGAACTATCCGTTACTTCGTTGCGCACGCTGGCTGTGGCATTGAAGTTTCCCGTAAGGTTGTCGGCATTCAATGAAGACCTGGCCCCATAGGTGAAGGCATTTTTTTCGCGCAGGTTTTGCATAAGCCGTGATGAAAATCCTCCTCCTAAAACCTGGTTGGTGACGCGCGCCTTTATGGCATCTTGTGTGCCCGGCCGCAGCTCCACCGGATAGGTTACACTGATTACCGACTGCACCGAAGCGGGGCGATCTACCAAAGCCACATACGTTTTTGCCGGCTCTTTTGGTTTTACATACGTTGGATATTTCACTTCGGCAGGAGCCCACTTTGCAAAATATTTTTCCGAAGTGCTTTTGGCTGTTTTCAAATCTATGTCGCCCACAATAATGAGGTATGCGTTGCCGGGCTTGAAGTAAGTGTTGTAATAATTTTTGCAATCATCGAGTGTGATAGACTCTACACTTTTTTCTGTGGCCGACAATCCATAAGGATGCTCCTTGCCAAACACCAACGTTCTTCTCACATTATCAATAATCACGTTGGGATTGTCTTTGCCGGCTGCGAGCCCCGAAAGTGTTTGTGTTTTTAGCTTGTCCATTTCCTCTTGGGCAAATGCCGGGTTGAATAACACATCGCTCATCAAGTCCAGCAATTTGGTAGTATGCTTGGAAAGACTGGAGGCAAAAATTCCATCCGAGCTTGTGTTTAGGTTGGCCCCGATAAAATCGGTTTCCTCGTCAAGCTGTGCTTTGGTTTTTGTTTTGGTGCCAGTGCCAATCAACGTGCCGGCCATTTCTATGTAGCCTTCTTTCGCACCTTGAAAAATGGGATCGTTCTTGAGTTGTATAGAAAATTGAACCCGTGGCAGCTTGTGGTTTTCTACCACAAATACCTGAAGGCCGTTCTTGAGTGTGAACGATTGGTACTCGCCTATTTTAATTTCGCGGGCGGGTGCGGGCTTGGGTGCTTTGGTGCGATCAACCTGGGCTTGTGCCGATGTGATTATCAACAACAGGCAAGCAACTATTAGTATCTTCTTCATAATCAATTGTCTTTTTTGAGTTGTGTGTTTTCAGGTTTGCTCTGTGCCGATTTTGGCAGATAGTGAAGCACCACCCGGTTCTCTTTAGTGAGATATTTTTTTGCCACACGCTGCAAATCTTCGCGTGTCACTTTCATGTAGCGGTCTATTTCTGTGTTGATCAGATTGGCATCTTTGAAATACACGTGGTAGTTGGCCAGCTGCTCGGCAATGCCAAAGGTGGTTGCGTTCTGTTGCACGAACTGGCTTTCCATCTGATTGCGTATTTTCTGAAATTCTTTTTCAGAGATCAACTCGTTTTTTACTTTTTCCACTTCAGCGTCCATCGCTTTCTCGAGGTCGTCTATGTTCACACCCATGTTAACAAGGCCGAGTGTGATATAAAGCCCGGGGTCTTCGAGCGAAAACGGAAATGACGCCACCTGCATGGCTTTCTTTTGTTCGTCCACAATAGACTTGTACATGCGCGAACTTTGGCCGCCACTAAGCACGGTGCTGAGCATATCCAACGCATACGAATCGGGTGTGCCCTGCGCGGGAATGTGATAGGCCTGAAACACCGCGGGCAATTGCACATTATCAAATATCACATCGCGCACTTCGGCTGTTTGCTGAGGCTCTGCCACCGTGGGGCGCGGAATTGTTTTGCCGCCCCGTGGAATATCCTTAAAATATTTTGCCACGGCAACTTTAGTCTGTTCGATGTCTATATCACCGGCAATGGAAAGTGTGGCGTTCTCGGGAACGTAAAATGTTTTATAGAAATTGATGAACTCATCGAGCGAAGCTTCATTCAAATGCTCCAACGAACCGATGGGCGTCCATTGATAAGGATGGGTTTTGTATGCGCGTTTAAAAATCTCCGATTGAAAAGTCATGTAGGGCTGGTTGTCAATGCGCTGGCGTTTTTCTTCTTTCACCACCTCGCGCTGTGTTTCCACACCAATGGTTTCAATCTTGGCGTGCATCAACCGCTCCGACTCCATCCACAAGCCAAGCTCCAGTTGATTGGAGGGCAGCACTTCATAATAAAAAGTGCGGTCGTTGGATGTGTTTGCATTATTGGTGGCTCCTGCATTGGACAAATATTTGTCGAACTCGCCACGCTTTATGTTTTCCGATCCTTCAAACAAAAGGTGTTCGAAGAAGTGGGCGAAGCCGGTGCGCTTTGGGTCTTCGTTTTTGGAGCCTACATGATAGAGCACCGACACGGCCACAATGGGTGTGGTGGGGTCTTTATGCAAGATCACGTGCATGCCGTTGGGCAGGTCGTATTCGGTAAATTCAATTTTGCGAGCCTGGCCATAGCCCGTAGTCAGAAGCAGAAAGAACAAGATTGTTAAACCTGATTTTTTACACATAAATGGTTGTTGTTTGGTTACAATAATAGGAAATATAACGGAGGCGGATAAGTTTATGTTATGAGTGTTTTTCAAGGTTGTTATTAAGCACAGGAAAAAATCACTCTTTCACCTCCACTTCCAATTGCTGCACCAGCGCACCTGCTTCGGGTGTGAGTGTGAAAAATACATCTATGGTTTTCTTCACTCCCACAATACTAAAACTTCCGCGCAGTTGATTTTCAGGAACCACTTGACTTACGCTTACGATGTTTCCAGCTTCTGCCATGATTTTTTCCGCTGTTGTTTTCCATTTCTCTTTCGATAAATCCAAAAAGAAATTTTCAGCAAAAATGTCGAGTTGCGGTTCGTTCCACGATTGAAGGATTTTTACGATCTCATTTTTCCGCTGGTTCAAAATTTCTGATGGAGACAATGACCGAGGTTTCAATCCGGCCATTCTTATCAAGGTGTCGAGTGCGATAGCATTGGCTGTACTGGGCGCACCATACGTTCGGTTGCTGAACGAAACAACACCCACTCCATACTCTGGATAAATCCTCCATTCGCTTCCAAAGCCTGGCAATCCACCACTGTGCGAAATCCGAACCGTGCCCTCGCAATCCTTTCTCCAACCTAATCCATAACCATAGCCTGATACGGTAGGGCAACTCTCGCCCATCCTGTTTTTTGCATCGGAAAATAAATTGATGAACCTCCACGGCTGGTGCATTTCGCGGATGGAACTTCGTTTCACCGGCCCGGTTTCTTCGCTGTTCCTAGGTGGCCACGCATCTAAATGAAGCGAAACGTACTTACTGAAATCCTCTATGGAACAAATCAAACCGCCCATTGCACCATAAGCACCATCGTGTAGAAGGGCCTCCTCTTTCCAAGTATCATCTTCCCATCGGTATCCAAGAGCAAGTTTATCTTTTGGCACTTCACTATGCTCCCACCTCGAATCGTTCATGCCTATTGGCTTCATGATATTTTCGGTGATGTATTTTTGATAGGGCATGCCTGAGGTGTTCGTGATTATTTTTCCAAGCAACGCAAAACCGAGGTTGCTATATTCAAACGTAGTGCCGCCAACATTGGAAAAAGAAATTCCTTTGCTAATCAGTTGCAGAAGTTCTTGGTCAGTATCAGCAAGCTGACGATCGCCCCACGGGTTATCTTCCGGAAACCCGGCTGACATGGTGAGCAAGAGTTGAATGTTTATTGGAGGCGCATCGGTAGTGAGCGCACCCGCAGAAATTATTTCGGGAATATATTTTGAAATGGGATCAAGCAAATTCAATTTTCCTTCATCGCGCAGTTTAAGAATGGCCATAGCTGTTAAACTTTTGCTCATGGATGCAATCCGATATAGTGACTTGGTGCTTGCCTGGATGCTGTCTTTCAAGTTCAATTTTCCAAAACTGCCAGAATAAACTAACTGCCCATGGGCTATCACTCCAAATGCGATAGACGGAAAATGATTTTTCTCCTTTTGATTCTGGTAAATTTTTTCGATGACCGGAAAGGCATCTTTCATTTTTTGAAACGCCAACGAGTCAACAAATTTTGGAACAGAGTAGGTTTGAACTGATTTTGGATCACCTGCTTTTTCAGTTGGGTTGCTTGTGCATGCCAAAAAAATTAACAAAATGAAAATGATGGGCGTTGAGGGTTTCATGGGTGTGGAGGTGTTAATATGTTAAAAGTGTCGAGGTGTTGAAGTTTTAATAGGTGGATGCTCAAAGTAAAAGAAATTGACCGCCACTACCCAATCAAATCCCCCAATATCTTTTTCATTTGCTTAGGCTCCAACCGCGGGCCAAACTGCGTAACCACTCTCGATGAAGCCAACGATGCCAGCTTG
>JAYVAI010000332.1:0-9300 GCA_043751075.1 Cyclobacteriaceae bacterium
GCACGTCTTCGGTTTTTTCAATGTAATCTTCCAATTCATTGAGATCTTTCATAGCCTTGATGAGTTTGTCTTTGATAAGATGGCTTTTGCCGTTATACAAGTTCAGCACATCATACAGCGATGCGCCCTCATCGGCATACGTGTAGGAATTGATGTTTCCTTCAAAGTAAATATGCTTCACGTTTCGCTTGTCGGTAACGTATTCAATGGCTCTTAGCAATAGGCCAAGATTAGTCCTTGCCAGCACCGCTTTGGTTTTGGCCTCCGTACAATTTCCCTTTCCGGTGATGGTGATGTCTTTATATTCTCCAATATGGTTTTTGAACTTGAGCACTTCCATGGCAAGGTTCGCAATATCCTGACTGAACCGAAAACTGGTGGAGAGATGATACGTGTTGAAGTCAGCTTTTTCAAGGGAGTTTATGGCGAAGCGCCAACCATAAATTTGCTGATGGGTGTCTCCCACAATAACTTTTGTTGCTGGTTGCTTAAAAAATATGTCGAGCATGGCAGCCGATGCGTCGTGCCCTTCATCAAATAAGATGTAGTCGTAATTGAGCGTTGGGTTTGATAGTTGAAATTTCTTTAGATAGAAGTCGTGGATGATTTCAATTTCGCCCGTATCCATTTTAGCCAAGAGAAGCCTGGATTGACTTCGGATGTATTCATAAAAGGTAGAGACAAACGCTTTCGCTTTTTTGTCTGAAACAATTTCAAGATAATTTAGGTCCTTGACTTTTTCTTTATCGCTGTTGCAGAAATAGGTGATGAACTTGTTTATGTGGTTGGCAATAACATATTCGGTATGTTTTTCTTCGTTGCCTTTCAAGTTCAAGAGTTCTGCAATCTCGTTGGTTTTGTAGCCTTGCGCCCTTACTTTGTATCCATGCTTGAAAACAATATGCTTATAAGCAAGGGAGTGAGCTGTTTCAACTTTTACGTTGGCAAGCCCCTTGTCCGCAAACTTTTTGGCTGCCTCTAATTTTACTGATCTATTGAAAGCGAGATAAAGTATTCTGCTTGTTTTTAGTCTTGTCCTGGCGTATTCAATAACGGTTGTGGTTTTTCCTGATCCAGCCACAGCATTGATTTTGATGTTCCCGGTGGAGTTGATTATTGCGTGTTGTTCGGTGGTCAATTCCATGGGTCAATGTCGGTTTGTACTGTCGTCACTTGAATCGCTACTAAACGAAGAAGAGGATTAATGCAATTTTGAAAAAAATGCGGTTAAAAGCACTGTTGGTTGTAAGAATCTCCAATGCTCAGGTTGCCGTCAATTCTTTTTTTAAATTGCATTTTAATCCTACGTTAGTTATGGCTTTGAAATTAATCCGAAGGAGTGTCGTTTGAAACCCGCACACATTTTGCTCAAAGTGATTTAGGTTAAATTTTTTTCGTTGTATTTGTTCTTGGTTATTTACAAAGCTCTTATGGATGAAATAATTGTAACAACTTGATTGTAAGTTTCAGGTTTTTTCCTTAGCCACTTCTCCAAAAATATTCTTTCTGAGGAATCAATATTTTTTCTATCGCCAGTAATCGCTTCAGCAACTAACGAAAATTTTTCCTTGAAGTCATTAGTAGCTTCAATATTGCCGATTAAAGCTCCTTTCCCCATAGCAGTCAAAAGGGTTTCTGCTAACTCTTGATTCCAAATTACTTCTTCAGGAATTGTCAACGGTAAATAGAAAACATTGCGTAAATAAAATTTCAAATAATTACCTCTCAATACTTTTTCTTGGTCTATTCTTGCACCTTGGTCTTGATTGCCGTCTGGATAGAACTGAATATCAATTCCTGTTTGAGCAAGTATCTCTTGCTGGAATCTTTCGTTTGTTTGCTCTGCTGCAATTAGCAAATCTGGATTGAAGTGATCAGCAACTTTCTTTTGGTCTCCATCAAAAATTATGAATTTGTTTTTCTCGTTTGCGTGACTATAAACATTGATGAAATGTTTTTTTATCACTGATTCGCCACCTGAATAAAAACTAACTTGAAAAAGTGATTCAGTGTCAGCACCAATTTCTTTCAAAACGCCACTTACAATTTCTTTTGAGAGAAAGTCCTCTACAATTAAATTTTTCTTAGAAGGATTAGTTTGTTCTAAATGATAAAACGCTTCATCGGGTGTAATACCATTTCTAACATTAAATTTTCCAGAAGGAAGTTGCGAGAAAACTTTTATAGCATCAGAAGGTAATTCTTCAATGATGCTTGGCGAATGTGTAGAGATTACAACTTGTAATTGCTTCTTTCTAGTTTCTTCTAGTAGAAAATGTTTAAGCCGCTTTTGTGCTCCTGGGTGTAGGGAAACTTCTGGCTCGTCTAAAAGTACAAGTGAATATTGTTTTGCTCCTAATACCTCAAGAACCAATCGGACAACAGCCATTTCACCGCTTCCGGCAAACGCTTCTGAATAGGAGCAACTACTTGTTTCAAAAATTACAGAGTAACCCCATTCTTCAAAGAGCTTGTGTTTTACAAATTTTCCAGAAATATATTTCTTACCAAGTATGAAAGAAATCTGTTGGAGTTCGTTCGCTGTAAACTTCTTAAGAAGTTCGTTTTTGTTCTCGGAATAACGGTTTATGATAACATTATTTCCGTCAATAATTCGTCTCAAAAAAACAGAATGTTTTCTAAGGAAGTCCTGTTTGTTACTTATGGTTTTACTTCTTCTTGGTTTTTTGAAGTAGAAGTATTTGTCAAATGCACTCAACTCAGAACGGAAATCAATATAAACGACATCTCTTTCAACAGGTGGATTCCTTCTCCCATCTGGTAGCGGTGTCATACCATATCCAATTACTGGTCGACTTGTTTCCCAATAGTCAGGATTATCTCTTTTTAGTATTCGCAACTTTAATACTTCAAGATATTGTCCCCGATTCTTGTAAACATAAAAGAAACTATGCCTGTCACCGCCTTCTGAAACTTCCTGAATTGGATCAACGGCAGTTGAAAACCAAAATTCAAACGGTGTATTTTTTTTTGGAGCTCCGTAAAGTGCATGTAGGGTTGAACTTTTCCCTGAACCATTTTGCCCAACGAAAACTGTTAACGGAAAATCAAAAGTAATTCGTGTATCCTTTTCAAGATTTCTGAAATAAGGAAATTGCATGTACTCAATGTAATTTCTGAAAGCATTTCTTACTTTCATTTTTGAAATTTCACTTATGAGTGTTTCAATATTCATTGTGTTGATTAGGGTTTTGCTGCATCATCAAGCCGTCTGACAAGATGGGAAAGTAAACTTAAAGCATCCAAACAATCCATCTCTGTAAATAACCTGATTCTCTTAGGTCTGAAATTTCCTCGTGTGAAACGGGGTTTCTTCCACCTGATAGAATTCCCATTGATAAAAATTTTTGTCCTTCTTCTATGTTTTCTAAAGTTAATGGAGTAAAATCTGTTCCATCAGGTTTCTTATAGTTTTTAGCAACACTTAAAACTTTACCTCTCCCGAAAACTTCTCCCATCATCCCATTGTCTGTCGCATTGGTGCTACCAGATTTATTTCTTGTTGAAATGATGTATCGTTTCATTGCCTCAATAAATGCTCTGTAATAGTCCTCCTTTTGATAATCAATTTTGGACGCATCTTGAATTTCTTTATGCAACAATCGAAAATGATAATCGGTATATTCTGGAAGTAGGGTGTGAAGAATTTGAATTGATTTTTGTTGAGTTTCCTCTGATAATTCAGGGGTGTCATCTAAGAGATTAACTATTGTTTCAACTTGCCCTTGTAATCGTTTGGGGAGTTTACTTAACCAATCCTTTACATCTAAATTTACTTTCTCACCTATTTTCTTCTTCTTCTTTTCCTTTCTCAATTCCCTCCATTGTCTTTCAATGATTGCAAGACAGGAAGCAATGTATTTTCTAAGGTCTGCTGTTTTCGCATTTTCCCAATCAATTGATTGACGGTTTGTAGAAATCACATCGTCATCCCAATTATCAATGAAGTCAATATTCAACCAGCCACTTGCGTATGAATAAAAGTGACTTGATTCAGATGGCCCAAAAAATTCTGGACTATTTACCATTCTCCCATTTGCGAAAAGAGTTACGCCTCTTAAATTTGCTTTTAATGGTTTCTCTGTTGTAATAATCGTTCCTTGAATTTCCTTTTTATCTGTGTAGTCTTTATCGTTTACCTCAATAGCTTTTTGAATGTCCCATTCAAATTCAGCAGTGATGTTTTCGTATTTTGATTTGCTATCAATTGTTATTGGCTCACTATCATTCAGAGATAAATACACAACAAACTTATCTTGAAAATTAAACAGCTTCGCAATGCTTTCTGCATATTCTTCAATTGGGAAACCTGTTTTTCTTTTAAGGTTAGTAAGAGTGATAGTTGTTCCTTTTGAAGTTTTGCCTTTTGGCAAAACTTCAAACTTAGGTTCGTAGTTACTTCCTTTCCATGCTAAGATTTCCTTCCAGTCAAGATTAAAACTAACTCCTTCACCGCCTTGGCTTGTTGTAATGTTTATCGTATCGCCAATTCCAAACAATGCTAACTTTCCTAAACCTTTTTTTCCTGTCGGCACTCTGCCGCAAGGAGATTTTTGATTTTCTTCCCTTCGGTTTCTCCCGATTCGCAAGAAGTAATCATTTACTTCTGTGAAAGTCATTCCTACACCATTGTCTTCAACAATTACTTTCTTCTCGTCAGCATCATACAAACGAACATGAACCACTGTCGCACACGCATCATAAGCGTTTGCAATTAATTCCGCCAATGCCGGTGGCATATTGGCATACATCTTAACACCCAAATGTTTTATGGTGTTAGCTTCAAAGGTCATGAAAAGTTTGCCGTCACTCATTTTTGATTACAGTTTACAATGCTTGCAGCAATGCGTTTTGACAATTGCGGTGGAACCGCATTACCAATTAACCTTGCTGTTGAAGCAATAGAAGTGGAAATAAATTTGTAATCAATATCAAAAGTTTGAAGCGTTGCTCCTTCACGCAATGAAATTGCCCTGTTCTGTTCAGGGTGAGCAAACCTGCCGTTGGTAATGCTGTAAAATTTTGTTGTGATAGTTGGTCCGGGTTTATCCCAAAACATTCTCCCGTAAATATCCTGAAAGGAATTGTCCTTGCCCATGTATGCAGGAATCTGCAAGTCGGTGTCTTTCCATGCTACTCTTGTTCCTCCGTTGTGTGGTGTTACCAAAAGCCGTTTAAGATTGTTGTCGGAAAGTCCGGCTGTTGTATGCAGAAAATTTGTTTCGTCTTTATGTCTTGCCGGAACTGGTTTGAATTTTTTTCTGTCGCCTATAAACTTTCTTACAGTTGGCAATTTGTTTCTTGTGTCAGCAACTGGAAGTTCAATTTTATCAGTTACTCTTGAAGCGATAAGTAAAAATCTTCTTCTTGTTTGAGGGACACCGAAGTGGCTTGCGTTTATCACTTTGTATTTGTAGTGATAATTTTCTGCATCCAAGAAATCAAGAAACTCTTGCAAAGGGCTTTCGTCAAGTCGGTTCAAAATGCCGGGAACATTTTCAATTACTATGTATCCGGGTTTGAAGTAGTCAACAAACCTTTGGAAGTCCTTCAACAAATTTTTTGTTTCGTGTGATTTGGTTTTGTCCGTCTGTATTTTACTCCAATATTGACAAGGACTGCAACCAATAAAAATCATTTTTTTATCGTTGCGTTTTACTTTCAATTCTTTTTCAAGTGTAGCAAAAGAAAGTTTTTGAATGTCGGCATGAATAAATTTAGAATCGGGATGGTTAGTTGTGTATGTTTCCTTGCACTCTAAATCAATGTCAATTCCTCCGATAACTTTTACACCTGCCTTACGAAACCCAGAAGTCATGCCGCCTCCGGAGCAGAAGAAGTCCACCGCCTTGAAAGTTGCTTTTGGTTTTGATATTTTTTGTTTCATAAATTGGTTGCGAATTTAAGTGTATTTTGTGTAGTGGCAATGAAAATTGTAGCGTTGCCTGTTTGTTCAAAACTGTAAAGAAAGAAGTTCCATTTTGCCATAGAGTTTCAGCCAACTCACGGATTAATAAACGCTGCCGACTTGAACAATGCTTCCACAAACTCTTTTGCAAAGGGATTGATGTAGTTTAAAAGTGTTTGCGGGAAAATTCCAAAAAATAAAATGGCCAATGCCAACGGCAGCAGCATGATGTATTCCCTGCTGTCAATATCATTCAGTTCGGCCACAGGAACTTTTACTGAGTAGGGGCCATAGAACATGCGTTGAATGGTCCACAGAAAATAACCGGCTCCCAGCAAAAGGCCAAAGGTTGCTGTGATGGCCATCCATATTGGAAGGAGGCCATTGTTTTGTTGCGATAGAAAGGCACCAAAGAAAATCATCACTTCGCCAATAAATCCGGCAAAGCCCGGCAAGCCCAAACCCGCGAAAAATGCTACTAACACAAACGCAGTATAAACTTTCATTTTAGTCGCGAGGCCCGAATAGTTTTCTATCAGCCTGTCGTTGGTGCGGTCTTGCAGCACACCGGCAATCAGGAACAACATGGCCGCGATCATCCCGTGACTGAACATCTGATACACGGCACCCGTGATTCCTTCCACTGTGCCAGAAGCAATGCCCAACAACACAAAGCCCATGTGCGACACAGAGGAATATGCGATGAGCCTTTTAATATCTTTCGATGACAGAGCGTTGAGTGCTCCATATATAATAGAGACTACACCCACAAACCCCACCAGCCAACTGAAATAAATTGCACCATCAGGAAAAATGGGATAGGCAAACCGGAGCAATCCGTAGCCACCGAATTTTAAAAGCAATGCCGCAAGTATCACCGAGACAGGTGTGGGCGCTTCCACGTGTGCATCGGGCAGCCAGGTGTGCAAGGGCACGGCTGGAAGTTTGATGGCAAACCCAATGAACAGAAGGAGAAAAGCCCAGAGCCGGAATGAATAAATTTCTGGGACATCATTTGAATTTGCCGACAAGGCTGAACCCGGAATTATGTTTTCAGGATTTTGCATGTGGAGCACGTTGAAAGTATGAACCACTTGGTCTGTTGAAGTTGGGTCTTGCACCGATATATAAAGCCCGATGATGACGATCAAAATAAAAATGGATCCCAACAGGGTGAAAAGAAAAAATTTGATAGAGGCATATTCCCTCCGTGGCCCGCCCCATATCCCGATAAGGAAATACATGGGCAGCAACATAAATTCGAAGAAGACATAAAACAGGAGGAAGTCCAACGCACAAAAGCTTCCGATGATGGCACCATTGAGAATGAGCAACAAAATGAAATAACCTTTTTGGTTCTTTTCAATTGTCCACGAAGAGATAACAGCAATGGCCATGATGCCCACCGACAAGGCAATCATCGGGAAACTCAATCCATCCAACGCCACAAAATATTCTGCTTTTAATATTCCCCAGGTGCCCAACTCCAGCGTGATCCACTGAAACCGCTCGGCCAGTTGAATGCCAGCATTGTGTTGATAGTGAAGTACGATAACGATCAAGATAAAAATCTGAACCACACTTGCCATCAACGCCAATATCCTGAACGTATTTTTTTTGATGGCCGGAATAACCACCGCTATGCAGGCAGCAAGAAAAGGTGTTACGATCAAATAAGAAATCAAATTCTGCATCAGTATAAAATCCAAAGTATAAAAATAAGGAGACCGGCCAAAGCCCAAAGCAAGTAAGACTGTATTTTTCCATTGGCGAACGATCGCGTAAGGCTGCCAACTCCCTTTGCGGAATAGGCCACCCCATGTACCAGACCATCCACCAGCATCCGATCGGTCCATCCCGCAACATAAGCAATGGACACTTGCAGGTACGTGAATCCATGAATGATTTTATCTATTATCTTCCGGTCTATCCAATGCGAAAAAATAGAAAGGCGTAGTACCATCAATGTTGCCCGCTCGGAAAGCACATCCAAGTAAAAATGGGGAACAAGAAATTTGTTTTGATTTGCCAACTCATGTTTCCGGTAAAGGAAAAAAGCAGCCACTAAGGCAAACCCAACGATCAGCACCGAGAGCAAGGAGACTACCTTGTTGGATTCAGGAAAAGTGACCATCCACCTATTGATGATAGAAGAAATATGCCACGGATTGAAAGAGATGAACAGCGCGAGCGAGCTTAGTGCCAATAGCAACATGGGAAGCCGCATGATGATGGGTACTTCTTCAATGGTAAGCACATGCTTGGGTTTACCAAAAAATATAAACCACACTATCCTGAATGTGTAGAGAGCAGTAAGAGCAGTGGCAAACCAGGCACTAAGCAAGACCAACCACCTCCACGAAAATTCACCTCCGGCCCACACGCTCATGTGTGTTAGGATCACTTCTTTCGAAACGAAACCGGAAGTGAAAGGAATGCCTGCCAGCGCGCCCGCACAAATTATAAAGGAGAGAAAAGTGATCGGCAATTTTTTGCGCAACCCTCCAAGATTACGGATGTCCTGCACATCCACCGGCACTGCGTTGTAATGATACGCCTGGTGCATGGCGTGGATGATGGCGCCTGCACCCAGAAACAATCCTGCTTTGAAAAACGCATGATGGAGCAAATGCATAAAACCACCCCCGGCAGCGCCTGCTCCAATGGCCATCACCATAAAACCCAATTGCGAAATGGTAGAGTACGCCAATATTTTTTTTATGTCGTATTGAAAGAGTGCACCCAATGCGCCAACGATGGTGGTGATCGCGCCAATTATTGAAATAACGATCAGCACATCGGCATTAAAAAGAACTGCGATCCGTATCAATAAAAAAACGCCAGCCGCTACCATCGTGGCTGCGTGTATCAAAGCCGAAACCGGGGTGGGCCCTTCCATCGCATCGGGCAACCAATGGAACAATGGAAACAGTGCCGACTTGCCGATCACTCCCATAAAAATGCAAATCCCTGCTGCCGTCATCCAAAACGTGGGCACACCCGAAAAATCAAACGTTGATATTTCCAGATTGCCCGTCCACGACCAAAGGATCATCATGCCAATAAGGAACCCCAAATCGCCTAAGCGGTTTATGATAAATGATTTGGTGGATGCTTTGGCCGCGCTTAGTTTTTCGTGCCAATGCCCGATCAACCGGTAAGAACTAAAACCAACCAACTCCCAAAAACAAAATGCGACCAACAGATTGCCGCTCATTACAAGGCCCAGCATGGCGAAGGTGAAAAAACTGAGCAAAGCAAAGTAACGTGGCCGTGCGCTGTCGTTGGCCATATAGCCGATGGAATAAACATGGACAAAGAAGGAAACGAAGGAGACCACAACTACCATGATCAAAGCATTATTATCAAGT
>JAYVAI010000333.1:0-3485 GCA_043751075.1 Cyclobacteriaceae bacterium
GCTCATGGTAAACCGTTACGCGGGCGAGATACACATCAACCCGATGCGAATATTAAGGAACGATGATTTCAACAACGATGGGCACATCAAAGACATTGAAGCCACACTGAAAGAAACCATAGACTTGAACCAAAAAATAAATGAGCGGCTCAACCACCTTGTGGCCTGGCTTGAAAAAGGAAAAGCTTCGGGCACCATGCAGTTTCATTTTGCCGATGGCGGCTACATCAGCGTGAAAGGTTTATCCGACACTCAATTGCAACAACTGCACTCCAAGGGACTGATTGAATTGTTCGATTACGCCACCGACAGGGATTGGGTGAAAAAATACGGTAAACAATTCGGGCTTGTGTGGGAAAGTGGAAAGGCGGTGGAGATACAAAAGATTTGAGATTTGAGATTTTAGATTTTAGATTTAAAGTCGTTTAGTTAGGCTTTGAATTTCATGCCCAACCCCGGCTGCCGGCATACTGAACTAATTGGCCAAGGGTGTGAAAATTTAATTTCTTCATCACATTCTTGCGGTGCGTTTTCACGGTGTGTTCCGAAATAAAAAGCGTGTCGGCAATTTCTCCGCTTCCTTTTCCATGTGCCAGCAGCTTGATTATTTCAATTTCCCGCTCGCTCAGCCGCACCGGCTCGGCCATTGAAACTTCTTTTAGGTCGGGTATAAAATCGAAGAACGATTTATTGTCCATCACGCGGGCAATGGCATTGCGCAGTTCCTGGCTCCCTTTGTTTTTGAGCATGCATCCATTGGCGCCTGCCTGTATCATCTCGTTTATCAGGGCACGATCGTGATACATGGTAAGAAAGAGCAGCTTGGTATCGGGCTGCTCTTGTTTCAAAATTTTCGCGCACTGCAGCCCGTATTTCTTGGGCATGTTCACATCTAAGATGATAAGGTGCGCTTTTACTTTTTTAGCGAGTGCCAGCAATTCTTCTCCATCATAGGCAACACCCACCACGGCTGCGTTGGGAATTGTTTTTATGATTTCCTTCACACCATCCACCACAATGGAATGGTCATCGGCCAATATGATATTTATTGTATCGCTCATGATATAGGTATTTCAATAATGGTAGTTGTTCCGTGGCCTGGCTTGGAGTCCACCGTCATATTTCCGTGAAAGCGCTCCACCCGTGCCAGCAGGTTGGTGAGCCCAATGCCGGATGTTTTTTTTTGGCCGATATCAAACCCCACTCCGTTGTCTTCAAAGATCAGGCTGATGTATTCGTTGTTGATTTGGGTTATCTCTAAGCGCACCTCGGTGGCACGGGCGTGTTTCATGGTGTTGGTAAATAGCTCTTGCACCATGCGGTATAGGTTGATGGACAGCTCTCCGTTCAGGTTACCTTCCACATCGATGGTTGTTTTTATTTTTAGTTTGCTGGCTTCCTCTATGGCAAGGCAAAGTTGTGTTACGGGCTCTTTAATGCCTGTGTGCTTTAGTGCCCCGGCATCCAACTGGTGCGAAAGCCTTCGCGTTTCCTGTGCGGTCTGATCGGTGAGTGCCGAAATTTTTGCAGCCAGTTCTTTTGTTTCAGGATTGAGTTCTTTCTCGGCAAGCAGATCGCTGTACATGCGCAAGGTGGAGAGGATGCTTCCCAAACTATCGTGCAGGTCTTCGGCAATAATTTTTCGCTCTTGCTCGCGGCCTTCCATGAGTGAGTAGGTTGTTTTGAGTTCTTGTTTTTTGAGGAGGGATTCTATTTCGCGAAAGGCTTGTTGCTTTTTAGCGAGCCTTTTCTGGAATAATAACATAAAGAATATAATGGCCATTGACATCACTATCAATGAAGTCGTCCCAAGGATAAGGGTTATTAAGTCATTTAATTGTGCTTCTCCATCCATAAACCATAGCACAATATAGGGCACTTGACGATGTCTGCTACACTACGAATAATCCATGCATTGTGGAAGAATCCCTTCGCTTCCTGAGACAAAATATCAATGGCAAGAATGTAAGTAAAAAATGATCCTGAAAAATAGATCAGCAACCCTGCGTTTATTATAAATAGTGATGTGCGGCTCAATATGATATTTTCGACTTTAGAGATGAGTTCATAAAAGTAAAGAACATTTAACACTAATAATATAATCGTGTTGAATGCCCAGGCATTTGAATTAAAGTATTGAATGCCTTGAAAGAAAATTGTGTTCGAAAAATTTATTGTCAAAATCAAGATCAGACATACTGAGCTCAAAATTTTCTTTAGATCAAGAATTTTTGAATAAAAAATAAACAAAGTGGAAATTTCAATTACTGATAGGAAATGGTAAACAATGATTGTGTGTAAACTCCTTGCCGCTAAAATCAACGTAATCATTTTTAGTACACTGTTGATCAACAGATAAACTCCCAATACTGCATATTTCTTTCTGCCTTTTGATGGAAGTGTAAGGAATACGAGTAATGGGAGCCAATCCGATAGATCCGATAGTTGCGAAAGCAGTATGTTCCAATCTTTTAGGCTCACTTATTTACATGAGACAGCCTTATTGTTGCATACATTAGGGCATGGCGTTGATTCGCCTATGATAAGTGGATCTATGCCGAGCGTTTTTGGTCGGTCATATACCTGATGGTAATCATCACCATTTTCGAGCGTAGGAACAATAACCAAGTCGTATCCATCAATAACTTTACCGCGACTGCTCTTAGCCAGATAAATACGGATACTATCGATAGGCACTTTTTGAATCAGAAGCCTGTCAATTTCAATCATAAAATCTTTGAATAATGTTAAATCGAATTGGTGCCCAACTATGATTTCTTTCTCTGGCTTTTTTGAGATTTTGATTTCGTCATCAACAAATTTGCGGATTCTCTTTCGGGCTGTAATCAAATCCACGGGTTTTCCATGTGCCATAAAATTATTGGTTAATATTTTTTGCCTACTCTAAAAGGTTTTCGGCTTCCCCTTTTTTTAATAACCGAAAGGTCGCCACTGATTAACGATAAGTAAATACCACGATTGGGGTATTTTTTGGTTTTGACCATTGGCCCTCAGCTACCTCAGCCGATGCCATCAATAGCTTTCCATGCTCTTTTACTTATCTTGGTTTTATTTTACCCTGCTCTATATATTTTGATCGCACCCATACGCCAAGCTGCCCAACATCCAGATTCCATTGCTATCTGTGCGCAAGGTGTTTCGTACCGTTACCATGAATTGATCGATGCCGCAGAAAACCTGTCGCACATTTTATTGGATGGCCGGGCCGACCTTGCCGAAGCACGTGTTGCCTTTATGGTGCATCCGGGCTTCGGTTTTGTTTCTACCCTGTGGGGAATTTGGCAAGCCGGTGGTGTGGCCGTGCCCATTTGTCTTTCTCATCCCCCGCCCTCAATACAATATACCCTCCAAGACTCGGGAAGTACGGTGCTGATCTTCTCACCAGAATTTGAAAATTTGCTCGCGCCCATAGTGGCGGAAAAATCGTTGCGCGTGTTGAAGTTAAATCCTGAAGCCAGAAAATC
>JAYVAI010000334.1:0-3480 GCA_043751075.1 Cyclobacteriaceae bacterium
CGTTGCATGATTTGATTTATTTGAAGTGTAGCGTCCATGTGATAATTTATTTTGTCAAAGGTAAAATATTAAGTGTTCAATTTGTTGTAAAAGTTGTCCCACAAAAGTTTATTCAGTCGTTCTTTTACTGTTTGTTTCTTGCAGATAGTTTCAAGTTTGCAGTGTCGCCATAAGATTGCCGATAACTGTTGCATATATCCATGCGTCAGGAGGTTTGTCAGTAAACGCATAAAGAGCAGAAACAACTGTCGCCAAAACTATTTCACTATCGCCATTATTTGAAATCACCCTATCATCAATCTGTCCCGTTTTAGAATCCTTGTCGCCAAACGCCAAGTTGAAAACATCATGGTAGTTAGTTGGGGTGAACTGAATGAGTTTTACAATCTTACCCTTCGGTCCTTCGCTAAGAAACTCGTAAGTTGAAAGTATGTCGTCCGCCTTTAGCTGATATTTTTGTTGATTCATTTACTCAAAATTGTTCGTCAAAGGTGAAAAAAAAGAATGGTCATTAGATGCAGAAATGTTCGATTTAGCACTGCACCCAAAGCTTGCCCGCTAATTTAAAAAAATATCCAGTCGTTATTGGCGTTCAGGGGCCTGCCACAGGGAAATCGCTTTTAAGAATATCAAGTGAATGTCGTTTCCATAAAGCCCGTAAGTCCGAAGGACTTGAATTTGAATAGCCCCCAATGAAATTGGGGGGGATAAAATTAGGGCAAAGCAATCCTGAAAGGGTTGAACGGATAATCGGGTGAATCCATTCAACCCTTTCAGGGTTGTTAGCTCATTTAATTCCATTCCTCCGGTTTCACCGGAGGCTATTCAAGTTCAAGCCTATTCGGGCTTAAGGAAACGACATCGAATACCAAGTAGAAATTTTGTCTATCAACCAAAAACATCCAAAGCCTTAAAATTCTTAAAAGCGATTTCCCTGGGCCTGCCAATGCAGCTTTTGATCACGTATCGGCATTTATTTCAAAGCCCAATCACAGTACCCAATTGATTTTTGCACAGAAAGTTTTCCGTAAGCTGAAAATAAAATGTAATTTCATTGTTACTTACATCTCCATGAACCCTGGCGAAAAAGGTTGGCTCAAAGAATATCTTGACTTTCGGAAAGACCTGCTAAAGGATCTTAACGGAAATATGCGCTCTGCCCATCCTGAGCAATCTCTCTATAAAGTTATTCAGCCTACTGGCCTTATGTATGGTCAGCCTCTGGGAGACATAGGCTTGGAGGAAGCTGAAAATTGGGACGAAAAAGACCGGATGAAAATATTGCTTGCCGAAAGCCTGATTTGCAGTTCCCTGTTATTTCACGACAAGCAGATCAAGAATGCGGACGAACTAAGCTCGGTAATTTTTAAAACGCTGGAGCAAATAGGCAATTTCTACAACACTATTTTTCCGGAGTTGGCCACACCCACCAAAACACTGTTTGGAAGGAAGCGCACCCCGCTTGAATTGGCGGAGAAAATTTTAGATAAACGGATCGAATACCCGGGCGATTTTGACAAAAATTTTTGGACCCAGTTTTTCCACAACAGCCTTTTCTTTCTCGACATTTTTATTTTCGGTCAATGGATACATACCAATGCCGACCGGATTGTCTCTGACTTTTTCAAATTTGAGCGTGAAGAACTCCGCTTTTCGGTAGTGAAAGTAATTGCCTGTGCCGCCCACGCCAATGCGATCATAGAATATGAAGAGCGCAGATTGCTGGAATTCTTTTTGCAAAGCACCGAGCTTTCGCCTGAGCGGATGAAAGAAGCAAAGAAAATATTTGACGAGGGCATTGCCGTAGAAGACATAAACCTGCCAACCAATAACTCCTGGATACTTAAAAAGTATTTCATGGAAATTGCCATCCTCACCATTTGGGCTGATAAACGTGTTGAAGATTCTGAAATGAATTTCTTAAAGAAATTGAGCCTGCAGCTTGGGTTTAGTGATGATGATCTGGAAAACAGCTTGATGGCCATTGAGGGATTTGTGCTTGAGCATTGGGAACAGCTTACCTTTCTACAGAATAAACAAGATTACCAGCAGGTAAGCGATCGGTTCGTTTCGCGAATGAGCCGTGTGGCTGCCTCTCATAAAAACCGTTTGCTCAAAGAAGCTATGGAGAGCAAAGAACTCATGACTTTAGTGGTAAAAGCAAAATCGAACGAGTTGACCGATGAGGAAAAAACACACATGCAGGAATTGCTTATAGCAACCTTGCAAACCATACCCACCTTTGTGATCATTTCTTTGCCGCAACGGTTTCTCACCTTGCCCATGCTGCTAAAAATCCTCCCGGCAAATTTTTTTGCTGAACTGTAAAGCAATCGGTACTTCTGTTTGAAAAAGCATTGATCGAGATTGTCAACTTACCTTGCGGCCCCGCCATCAATTGTCAAACAGATTCCGGTAACAAAAGATGCCTCGTCACTTGCGAGGTACAGATAGCCGTTTGCAATATCATCGGGCATGCCCCACTTGCCGATGGGAATGTGAGCGAGGCTTTGCTTGCGCACTTCTTCGGGCATGGCATCGGTCATGGCGGTTTGGATGAAGCCGGGTGCGATGCAATTGGCGGTGATGCCGAACCTTCCCAATTCCAACGCCCACACTTTGGTCATGCCGATAATGGCCGATTTTGTTGCCACATAATTGGTTTGGCCATAGTTGCCGCGGATGGCCACATTAGAGGAAGCCGAAACGATGCGGCCATAATTTTGTTCTTTCATAATGGGCACAACGGCTTGTGTGCAATTGAAAACTCCGGTGAGGTTCACCGCGATCACATCGTCCCATTCTTGCTTCGACATTTTTAAAAGCGTTCGGTCTTTGGTGATGCCTGCATTGTTGATGAGTATGTCTATCCTGCCAAAATGCTTTCGGGCGACTTCAACTGTCCGCTGCACTTGCTCCTGATCGGCCACAGAAACTTTTGCGAAAATTGCCTCATGGCCTTGTTGCTTTAGTTTCTCAACCACTTCACCTCCTTTGTCGGAGAGGTCCCACAGAATAATTTTTGCCCCTTCTTTGGCGAAGCGGTTGGCCGTGGCAAGGCCTATGCCGTTGGCACCACCGGTGATCAATGCAATTTTGTTTTTTAATCTCATGGCCTTATCCCCGGCTCTGTGGCTTACTAAAAAGTCGCTTCTGTCATCGCGGCCTTGAGCCGCGATCTCGTTGTGTGTCTAGCGGGATACCGGGTCAAAGCCCGGTATGACACTTCGATCCAATTGCGACTTTTTAGTCAGCCACAGGGTGACGGTTTTCTTTTGTTTATCCGAACTATAAATTTGTCAGCAGACTTTGCGAAACTTTGATTGTATTCCTCTGCGCTCTTTGCGTTTAAATTTTCCAGCCAACGGTATGAAGTATTAATAACCTGAGTTCGGGATAAGGAAAGGGTAAAAAAATAAAAAAATAGTTTCAAAAATTGAGAAAGGAGGAATGATTTTTGTTGTGTATGTATTTGACAAT
>JAYVAI010000335.1:0-9260 GCA_043751075.1 Cyclobacteriaceae bacterium
TCGGTGGAGCAGTTTATTTTTTTGACTAAGGAGATAGAAAGATCAGATGAAATTCGCTGAGTTTGAATTGACAAAAGAGTTTCGCGACCGTTTTCAGCAGGCACTGGATGAACGTGACCATGCTTTTGTGTGTGAAACTTTGGAGGACGTGAACCCAGCCGATATCACCTCCCTGCTATACGAATTCAATGGCGAGGAATCCAAATATGTATTGGACTTGCTTTCCATAGAGACCCGATCAAAGATCATCAAAGACCTCGATCCGGATGCCCGCAAAACTTTTCTCACGGGAAATTATCAGGTATCAGAAATCATAGCCATCGTAAATTATTTGGATTCGGATGATGCGGCCGATATCCTCAACGAACTTCCGATCAAAACAAGTGAAGAGATCATTGCGCAATTGGATCCCGATCTCAAGTCGCAGGTAATAGACCTCTTGCGCTACGATGAAAACGTGGCCGGAGGCCTGATGGCCAAAGAGCTAATTAAAGCCAAAGACTATTGGACGGTGGTGCAGTGTGTGGAAGAAATACGGAAGCAAGCCGAGAACGTGACAAAGTTTTATGCCGTATATGTGGTGGACGATCATGATAAATTATTGGGCCGGGTGTCGTTGCAAAAACTGATTTTGTCCGACCCCAAAACAATCGCCAAAGATATTTGTGAAGACGATCTTGTTTCGGTGGAGACGTACATGGAAGACAGGGAAGTGGCCGAGATCATGAGCAAGTATGATCTGGAATCGGTGCCCGTAGTAAATGTGCAAGGCCACTTAGTGGGAAGGATCACCATTGATGATGTGGTGGACGTTATCACCGAGCAGGCCGAGGAAGACCGCCAGATCATGTCGGGTATTACCGAAGATGTGGAAGAAGACGACAGCGTGTGGCGCAACACGCGTGCGCGGTTGCCGTGGCTGCTGATTGGCATACTCGGTGGGTTGATCAGCGCGCGGTTTATGGGATTCTTTGAAATGGAGATTGCCAAGATAACGGCCATCGCTTTTTTTATTCCGCTCATTCAGGCCACAGGTGGAAACGTGGGCATTCAATCATCGTCACTCGTTGTTCAAAGTTTGGCAAACCCCGGTTTTGTGGATGAAGGATTGTGGAAGAGATTGTTAAAAGTTTTCAGCGTGGCTTTGCTAAATGGGTTTTTTCTCTCGCTGATTGTGTATGGCGTAACGTGGGTAGCCTTTGGTGACGATCCGCTCAATCTTATTGTTTCACTCGCGCTATTTTTTGTGGTGGTGTTTGCTTCCTTTGTTGGCACCATTACACCGCTTATATTAAACCGGATGGGATTTAATCCTGCCCTTGCTTCGGGCCCATTTATAACTACCACCAACGACCTGCTTGGGCTAGGGGTATATTTTCTTACTATACATATTTTGTTGTGAGTGGCATTTATTCAAATAGCTAACGATATTCGCAATATTATGAATCAGCTGACTCTAAAATTAGTACCATCTAACTATGCTTATTGAGAAAATCAAAATTAGAAACTTCAAGAAGTTGGAGTCTGTTGAATTTGAGATAAACTCTCCCCTAGTTTTGATAGGGCCAAATAATTCGGGGAAGACTTCTTTATTGCAAGCGATAACGCTTTTGGAAGCCGGGCTAAAGAAAATTTCTTCTGAAAAGAAGTCAGGAGCAGTAAGAACTGGTGTTTCGATAAACAGAAAGGATTTAATTTCTATTCCAATCCCAAGTGCGAAGTTGTTATGGTTCAATAAAAATGTTAGGGCAGTTGAGCGCGTTAACGGCAGTCAAAAAACCAAGAACATTAATATTGAAATTATCGCAGAAGGAACTATTAATGCAAACAAATGGACTGTTGGATTAGAATTCGATTATGCCAACGAAGAATCTATTTATTGCCGGGCACTGAGGAAGGATGAGCAAGGAACTGAGAGATATACAATTGATAAATCTGCTTTTGATATTAAGGTAGCATACCTACAACCTATGTCAGGTCTAGCCTCTATCGAAGACAGACTTACACCCGGTTCAATTGACAGAAAAATTGGCGAAGGAAAAACGGCTGATGTAATCAGGAATATTTGTTATCAACTGCTGTATCCTGACAGGGCAATTGACGCTGTTCCTGATACTGAAATCAGGAAAAGATGGATTGAGATATATGAAACTCTTGACACCCGGTTCGGCATTCGCATACACGAGCCAGTTTACAATCCTGACAATGGCCTGTTGACTATGACGTACGAAGAAAATGGAATTGAGTATGACTTATCTAGCGCTGGCAGGGGGTTTCAGCAAACCTTGTTATTGATGTGCTTTCTTTATTCCAATTCAGGAAAAGTTATTCTGATGGATGAACCCGATGCCCACCTGGAAGTGCTAAGGCAAAAGGAAATTTATAACTTGATTTCAGATATAACCCGAAAATTGGGCAGCCAATTGATAATTGCCTCACACTCTGAAATAGTTTTAGATGAGGCAGCCGATTCAGATCAGGTGATAGCCATCATTGAACAGCAGATTATAGAGCTTAACAATCAACAAATCCTTAAAGAGGCCAGGAAAGCACTCACCGATGTGGGCTGGCATAAATATTATTTGGCCAAACTTAAAAAGCATTGCATTTATTTGGAAGGCAGCACGGACAAACGCAACCTGATCGCTTTTGCCCGCCAATTAAATCATCCTTGTAAAGTTTATTTGGAAGAGGCTTTTATTGACCCCGTGGAAGGAAATATACCGGGGGAGGCATATAGCAGGTTTAAAGCACTTAAACTTGTGGAACCCAATTTAAAAGGAATAGCCTTGTTCGACAAACTCGAAAAGAATATTGACCCCACCGCTCCATTAAAAGTGATTCAATGGAACATGAGGGAATTAGAAAACTACTTCTGCTCGCCTCCTGTGCTCATCAAATGGGCTGATAGCAAAGCTGTCAATTTGTTCACGCAAAATTATAGCGACACTATGAAAGAAGTTGTTAGCGACATTTTTCCGAAATTATATTTAGACAACCTAAGCGATGATTTTTGGAAGAATGAGAAAATGGGCGATTGGGCCGAACGTATTTTTAAAGAATTTTATAAGAGAATTGGTCAGTCCATAGATATGCGAAAAGGAAATTTTCATGAATTGATAGCCCTGTTGCTGCCCCATGAAATACATCCCGAAATCACTGAGAAACTTGATGCCCTTTATGAAGTTTTAAAACCAGAATAACAAGGTAAAAAAAGTATTGGAGTTGAAGGAGTTCCGTCTATTTCCATTCAATGTAAGGGTTGGTTTGAAAAGTGCGCATGCAAATTAATTGGCCAGCTTCATTCCACCCCCGGCTGCTTCAACACAAAACCCGCCTTCGCTTTTTCATCGTCAACAATTTTTTTTACATCGGCCAAAAGTTTTTTTGCATCATATACGATCCCATCTTTCACCGTATATTTCACACCGCCCACGCGCTTCACCGTATTATCTTCCATTAGCTTGATGGCACCCACACCATACAACACCTGAAGATTTTCCAACGGGTTTTGATCTACCACCACAAAGTCGGCAAGTTTGCCAATTTCCACCGAGCCAATTTCTTTGTCCATGCCCAATGCTTGGGCACCAAACAACGTGGCCGAGCGGATTACCTCCAATGGATGGAAGCCCGCCTCGCGCAGCAATTCCATTTCGCGCACGAAGGCAAAACCATACAGTTGAAAAATAAATCCAGAGTCGGTGCCAACTGTTACGCGGCCACCGCGATTTTTATATTCATTTACAAACGTCATCCACAACCGGTAATTTTCTTTCCATGCCACCTCCTGCTCGGTGCCCCACGAAAACCAATACGACCCATGTGCAACACGGCTCGGCTGATAGAAAGCCCAGAGCTTTGGCAACGTGTAAATTTCATGCCACTCGTGCCTGCGCGCCTTGTGCAAATCGCGTGAAGCCTCGTAAATATTAAAGGTGGGGTCCAATGTGAAGTTGAATTTCAGCAATGAATCCATCAGGGCATTCCACTTGGGCGAATAGGGAGCTGCAGCTTGTTTCCACAGTTTGCCGGCTCCTTCAAAGCGGTGCTGCTCGTTGGCGTAATTGTAGTCGAGCGGATAATTTTGCAAGGTGGAATTTTCCAGCATCGCTTCGGGCAAGCCATACCAATGTTCCATGCTCGTCATGCCTGCTCGTGCCGAGTGAAACACATTCCACCGGGCCACACCCAGTTGCGCATGGTGGCAGGTGGAGCGCAACCCGATCTTTTTATTTTCGCGTATCGCGGCATCCATGATGTCGGGGGCAGCCCCAAAAAATTTAATCCCATCCGCACCTCGTAGTTTGTTTTCATTTACCCATGCGCGTGCTTGCTCCGGTGTTTGTATCGGTTCCTTGCTTCCAGCGCCAAACGTTACATACGCTTTGATGCGCGGAGCCGTGATGCTGTTCTTTTCACTTTTTGCTTTTTGATCGAGCACCCAATCCGCGCCATTTCCTGAACCAGGTTCGCGTATGGTTGTTACCCCGTGCGCCATCCAAAGTTTAAACACATATTCTGCAATGGGTGCCTGGTTGCCACCAATGTGGCCGTGCATATCCACGAAGCCCGGCATCAGGTACATGCCTTCACAATTGAGTTCTTTGCCACCGGCATCCAGCTTGGGCCTGTTGGCACTGCTCGCCATGCCCGGTGTTGGCAATCCGAGGCTCACAATGTTCACGATCTTGTTTTGCTTCACCACAATGTCAACCGGCCCCACTGGTGGTGCGCCCGTGCCATCAATTAAAGTAACACCGCGGATGATGAGTTGCACATGAGGGCCATCGCCCTCTTTTACTTCCGGGGCTTTTGCTACTTGTGCGAGCACTGCCGTGGAAATGAACAAACTGAAAACTAAAAATATTTTTTTCATGGTTGGATAAAATGTTTTGGAAAGTAGGTGTTTTAAAAATAGAAACCAATGTGGGACTTGCCTACTAAAATAAAAGGATGATGAGAGGTATGGATTTCAGTTGTGGGGCCATGCTTGGGCAACCGAACTAAATTGACTTTTAATGATACCTTTGCGACTGAAAATTTTGCAAGAACTGCATGAAAAATAAATATGTAAACTTCATTTCGGACGACCATTTAATTGACTGCATTGGCAATCTGCATAAAGCGTATTTGAAGGCTAAGAACAATATCACCAAAAAGAAATTCCATTCGAACAAGGTTGACACAATCAAACTTACTTTTGATTCAAAGTTTAACAACATTGACGAAGAAAGCCTTATCCAATCTGAAATTTTAAGGCAAATTGACAAGTCAATCAACAATTCTATTGGAACTTTTCACGAACAAATATTAGGCGGTATCAAAGGTTTTGACGTAGGGAACTTGAGTGGTTTTGACATCAAGGCCGCAGACGATACTTTGTTTGCTGACATCAAGAACAAGCACAACACAATGAACAGTAGTGCAGCTGAGGCACTATTTCAAAATAGGAAACATCATTACTAAAAAACAAGAGTTATGGAAGGTAAATATCTACAAACAACAAGCAAAAGTCCAATGATATATTGGCTAAATGAAGAAGATGTGCAAAATGTAGCTAAAGATGAATTAGGGAGGGAATTAACACATGATGAAATCAAAAAAATAATTGAGCCAATTAGTGAAAATATAGAAATTAGTGAAAATATAGATTGGACGGATGCAATCAGAATTGCGATTGACCAGCATATTAAAAATCCTCAAACCATTTCTGGTTGATAGAAATATGTTCTCTCAATTCTATATCAACACCTAAGTTTAATTCTTTCAATTTTTCAGCAATTTTTTCACCGTCCATCAAATCAATAGCAGGAGCACCGTCTCTATTAGCTTCTCGTATGGCATCTCTTGTAAATGTTCCAGTTGTGATGAAAAGCCCTTTATCAGTCCTACCAACCATTGCACCCCTAAAGTCTCTTAATTCACTTGAAGAAACTTTGCCCTTATATCTCTTGCATTGAAATACAATATGAAAACTTAGAATTCCATTAATTTTTGCAATGCCTCTCCCGTCAATCCCTCCATCACCAGTTTTTCCTATTACTTCAACTTGAGAGAATCCCTTTTCTCTTAAAATTCGTTGAATAAGACGCTCAAAAGAATTGGGTGTCAATCTTTCTGTAATAATTTCAATCACTTCCTTTTTCCATTTTTCAGATTCTGTTACTTCTTCTTCTGCATCCTGCTCTTCAACTTTTTTGATTTTGGTTTTGGAATCGCCTCCAACACTTATTGGATTATCACCATTGAGAACCCAAATCCCCTTTCCTCCTTTGGTCAATATTCCCTTGTTCTTTAAAACAGTCCTGACCCATCCTAAATTATACTGTAATTCTGATTGACCAGTTTTTCCATCAATTACTTCCAAAAGAGAATCACTCAGTTGCAAATCTTCAACAATAGCCTCATAAATTTCGTCAGTGTTTGCTGAACCTCCAAGTTTTTTAATTGCTTCGATTGTTGGAGACATTAACTCATTTCGTGTTGGTAGATTTTTCATTTTTTTTGAATTGATTGATACCTAATCCAAAATAGCTTTTTTGCTTTGCAGATATTTTGCCACAGTAGATTTTAGAACATTTTTTCTTGTGTGCTTTTGGGTATTCGTATTGCAAGTCATCCCACAATTTCCGTTTTTGGATTATTATTTCTAAAATCTTGACAAGCTATATCAATCTCATCAAATGCGACACATTTTACCTGACCTTCCCAAACCGAAATTTAGACCTAAAAATGATACACACAACAACAGACGGAAAAAATTGAACGTATCCATTTCATTACCACCAACCCCTCCCGCAAACCCAAAATGATCAAGAAAGAAAAAGAGATAGAATCCATTTGCCCTGCAAGCCGACAGGAGTGGCGACAATGGTTAAAGGAAAATCATAGTTCCAAGCAATCTGTTTGGCTCATTTTATACAAGAAGGAATCCAATAGACCAATCATTGGCTGGAGCGATGCCGTTGACGAAGCGCTATGCTTTGGTTGGATAGATAGCTAAAGAAAACCTGTTGACGAATTGAAATTTATGCAGTTTTTCAGCAGGAGAAAATCAACTGGAACTTGGTCTAAGATAAATAAAGAGAAAGTGCGCCAACTAATTGACGAAGGTCTTATGTGCAAAGCAGGCTTGGAGAGTATTGAAACCGCAAAAAAAAATGGTTCGTGGACAATGTTGGACGGTGTGGAAGAATTAATATACCCAAAGATTTAGCTAAAGAATTTAAAAGCAAACAAGGTTCGAAGAACTACTTTCTAAGTTTAAGCAAATCGGTAAGAAAAGCAATTTTGCAATGGATCGTTCTTGCCAAGCAACCAGAAACCAGACAAAAAAAGATTGACGAAATAGCTGAACTTGCCGCCAAGAAAATGAAACCCAAACAATTTAGATAACTGGACTTGCGCAGTGATAAGGCGTCAGACTTTGAGGTGTCAAACCCCTCGATATAAGACGTCAGGCACCTTGGAGGTGTCAGACACCTCGATTCGAGCTAAAAATTTTCGGGCGAGACTCCGATTTGGAATCATTCAAAATCTGCGACCTAATTCCCTTACCGATCAATCTTCACTCAGGGTACAAATTGAGCTTACCAGAAACAATTTCACTAAATTTATTTTCGGATTAGGAATTTTTTAAACCTATTTAGTGGAAATTTGGCAAAAATTTCACCTTCATGAGCCGACCTAAGACCCGCTGGATAGTAATTTTTGCAATCCTTGCCACGCTGCAACTCCTTGTACTGTTCAATGCCGGTGACCCAGTGAGCGATCAGGCCAGCACTATCGACAAAGCGGACACCGCCTGGATGATTGTGGCCACCGCCTTTGTGCTGTTCATGACTCCCGGCCTCTCATTCTTTTATGGCGGCATGGTCAGTTTCAAAAATGTGATCTCCACCATGCTGCAAAGTTTCATTGCCTTGGGTGTGATCAGCCTGTTGTGGTACCTCGTTGGGTTCAGTCTTGCTTTTGGCGACAGCATTGGAGGATTTATTGGAAACCCCGTTACGTACTTTGCTTTTAACAACGTGGGCCTCAATCCGCACCCGGCATTTGCCCCTACGTTTCCATTTCTGTTGTTCGCATTGTTTCAATTGAAGTTCGCCATCATTACGCCTGCGCTGATCACCGGTAGCTTTGCCGAGCGCGTAAAGTTTACTTCCTATTTGATTTTTATTTGCCTGTTTTCATTGTTGATTTATTGCCCGCTTGCTCATTGGACGTGGCACCCCGATGGGTTCCTGAGAAAGTGGGGCGTGTTGGATTTTGCCGGGGGCACCGTGGTGCACATGGCGGCAGGGTTTGCGGCACTGGCGGGAGCCTATATTCTCGGCAAGCGCGAAAACAAAGAACATCGTCCGGCCAATATTCCCTTCATCATTCTGGGCACAGGCATGTTGTGGTTCGGATGGTTTGGGTTCAATGCAGGCTCGGCTTTGGCGGCCAACGGTTTGGCCGTGCTGGCATTTGCCAACACCAACATGGCCTCGGCTTCGGCCATGATCACGTGGGTAATGTTCGATGCGCTGGTGGGCAGAAAAATTTCTGCCATCGGTGCATGCATTGGCGCAGTGGTGGGCCTGGTGGCCATCACGCCCGCAGCGGGGTTTGTCAATTTAGGCCAAAGTATTTTTATTGGTTTTGTGGCGGCCATCGTGAGCAATTTGGCGGTATATTATAAACAGAAGACAACGTTGGATGATACACTCGATGTGTTTCCAAGTCATGGGTTGGGCGGCATCACCGGCATGATATTGACGGCCGTGTTTGCCAAAGACGTGGGCCTTGTGTATGGAAAGTTTGAAACATTCAAATTTCATTTGATTGCCCTTGTGATTGTGGGTGCGTTTACTTTTTTTGGAACATACCTGATTTTGAAAATCACGGGGAAGATCACCCGCCTGCGTGTGTCGCCCGATGACGAGCGCATTGGCCTCGACCTGAGCCAGCATTCGGAAACGCTCGAGCGCCCCCCTGACAATCAATTGTCGCTGCCGCTATAGAGTTTTGGGGTGCATTTCAAAAAGACACGGTCGCGCTTCCAGTTTTTAACCGATATTAAACAATTTAGTTTGTGCGTGTACTGCATCTATACTTTGGGCTACCCGCCTGCCAAGCGATCGGGCAGGAAGCCCACTTCCTGCAGGTTTTCAATTGCCACGGGCTTAAGCCCGTGGCAATTGACGGCAAAATTTCAAGGGACTTTAGTCCCAAACACAAAACCGCCCGTACACCTAAGAAATTTCTGATGATTG